>NZ_JBIMLI010000081.1:2836-22000 GCF_051859755.1 Limnospira sp. | reverse complement strand
AAACCCAACCTACTAAATGAGAGATGTTGGTGTTGGGTGAAACCCAACCTACTAAATGAGAGATGTTGGTGTTGGGTGAAACCCAACCTACTAAATGAGAGATGTTGGTGTTGGGTTCCCATACTCCACCCAACCGACCCGGTGCGATCGCCTTACCTCTAAAAACACTTACGATAATTTGATACCCAGAACCTGAGTATAAGCCCCCCTAGCTTGTGTGACCCCAATGGTGCGCTGGGAGGCTTCCATCATGGGGCGACGCAGACTAACCACAATAAACTGGGCTTGTTCTGCTTGTCCTTTAATCATTTTAGCTAATCGCTCCACATTCGCTCCGTCCAAGAACATATCCACCTCATCGAAGGCATAAAATGGGGAGGGTCGGTAACGCTGGAGGGCAAAAATAAAACTTAGCGCCGTTAGGGACTTCTCCCCTCCCGACATAGAAGTTAGTCGCTGTACAGGCTTACCCTTGGGGTGAGCCACTAAATTTAGACCGCTATTAAAGGGGTCTTCTGGGTCATCAATTTGTAAATATCCATCTCCCTCCGACAATTCGGCAAAAATGGTTTGGAAGTTTTGGTTAACTGCATCAAAGGCTTCCTGAAAAGCGCGACGGCGGAGAGTCGTAAAGTTTTCAATGCGTAATAGTAGCTCTGTCCTCTCCCCGTGTAGGGTAGCCAATTTTTGGCTTAACTCCTCTAGGCGGGTAGTAGTATGCTCGTACTCTTCCAAGGCTAACATATTCACAGGTTCTAGATCTTCCATCCGCTTGGTCAGGGATTTAATCTCTCGTTGGAGGGTAGCTAGATCCAGTTTTTCGGGAATGGTCGGTAGTGGGTCGGGAAGTTCAGCTTTTTGGGTCTCTAGCTGTTGCTGTTTAATGTTCAGTTGTTCACGCCGTCCCTGTTGGGTTTCCTCAAGTTTCTGGATCTGCCATTCCAACTGCGACTGGGCGGTTTGCATTTCCCGTAGTTGTGCTTCGGCGCGATCGCGTTCTTGTTTGGCGGTTCCCAAACGTTGCTCAACCTGGGAGATGGCTGCGCGGGTTTGGCTAATTTGGCTATTGATGGTGGTGATGCGGTTTTGGGTGTCGGTGATTTGTTGGTTAAGGGACTGTTGCTGCTGCTGGAAGTCGGCGGCGCGGAGATGGTCGGCTGCTAATTTTTCGCCCAGGGCGGCTGTAGTGGTCTCAATGTACCCTAACCGCTGTTGAACCTCTCGCAGAGCCGTTTCTTGGGCTTGTAGGTGCGCTTCTTGTTGGCGGAGGCGAACTTGTATCTGTTGCCATTCCGTGTGGCTGTTGGTTCTTTCCAATTGGGCTAGGGTTTCCCGATCGCTTTGTAGTTGTTGTTCTGCGGCGGGAATGGTGCTATCTAGTGCTGCTAGACGTTCCCTGGCGGTGGATAATTCTTGCTGGGCGGTGTTTAGTTGCGATCGTGTTTGTTCTATGGTGGTGGTGATAGCCACAATTTGCGACTGGACTTGAGCCACCTGTTGGGTAGCCTCTCGCAGATTTTGTTTAGCCTCGATTAATTCCGCAGAACGTTGTTTAACAGTTTGTGTGCCTTCTGTAATAGCTTGATGGCAACGGGTGAGGATACGTTCTATTTCCGCTAATCTTTCTTTGAGAGAGGCGATCGCACCAGTGGCGGCTCTAAGTTGATTATCTGCACTGCCAAAGTGTAGGCTAGAACGGGATGTGCTACTGCCCCCGGTCATGGCTCCACTAGATTCTAACAATTCCCCATCTAATGTCACCATCCGATATTGTCCCAGATAGCGCCGGGCTTGATTTAGGGACTTAAATACTAAGGTTGTGCCAAACACATATCGGAAAATGCCATGATAAGGGCGATCGTATTCAATTAAATTTACTGCCAGGTCTACTAAGCCATCCAGAGTCGCCAGGGTGTCCGTTTCCATTCTCTCTGATGATGGTCTGATTTTGTTGAGGGGGAGAAACGTAGCCCGTCCGGCTTTTTGTCGTTTCAACAGGGCGATCGCTTCCGCCGCCACCGTATCATCTTCCACCACTATATGCCCTAATCTACCTCCCGCCGCAATTTCTAGGGCTAGTTGGTATTGAGGCTCTACCCTCCCCAACTGACAGACCAAACCACAGACCCCAGTTAACCCCGCTTTTTGAATCGCCATGGTCGCATAGGTCCCCGCCGCCTCCGCTCGGGCTTGTTGTTCAGCTTCTAGGCGGTCTAGCTTGCGTTGACGTTCCCGCTGTTCTTCTAATAAGCGGTTAAGGGTGTCTTGTTGGACAGACAGATCTTCTTCTACCGCCGTAACTATCCGCGAGAGAGACTCTACCTGAGCCGTCGCCTCGCTAACCCCACTGGTTGCCCTTTGCAGGGTTTGCTGGTGGGTAGTTAATTCCCCTTGTAAAGATTCTAGCGCCTGTTCCCTTTCCTGGGTTTGGCGCGCCAACTGTTCCGCCCTCTCCCGCAGTCTCGCTTGTTCTGTCTTTTGGGGGTTCAGGCTTTTTTGCAAGGCTTCTATTTGGCGGTGTAGGTCCGTCTGTTGTACCATCCAACTTTCCGCTTGGTTGGCTATTTGGTCCGCTTCCCTACGGGTTTGGTTAAGGCTAGTTTCTGCCACATGGCGATCGCTTTCCCGTTGTTGTTCTAACTCGGTTTCCGTCTTTTTTTGGGCTTGCAAATTAGCCAGGGTTTGGCTATGTTCTTCAATAGCCGCTTGAGTTTGTCCGAGCTGCTCACTCGCCTTTTGCGCCGCCGTTTCCAATTCCCGCCGCCTTTGCTGCTGAGAAGCCAATTCCGCTTCCTGGGTAGCCAGGGTAGACTGGAGTTGCAGCAGTTCCTCTTCCCCCATGGCTTTTACTAGAGCGTTTAATGCTTCCAGGGTAGTGGTTGCTTGTTTAATTTGGCTTTGCTGCAACTGGAATTGTTCCGTCAATTCACTATGACTGCGATCGCCTGCTTCTATTTGTTCCCTGTACCGCCAGAGTTGTTGTTGTAGGGTTTGATAGTTTAGTACCGCCCACCAAAGGCTTTTTTCCTGTAATTCAGCTTTGAGTTGCTGATATTTCATAGCTTGGGCGCGGTCCTTCGCTAGGCGATCGCGTTGGCTAATAAGTTCCTGTTCAACTATGCGGCTACGTTCCTCCCGTTCCTTCACTGTATCCAGTTTTTCCCGCGCTAGAACAATTTTGCGATCGAATTGTGCCACTCCCGCCAGTTCGTCGATAATTTCCCGCCTTTCCCTGGGTTTCATCGTGATAATACCCGTCACGTCTCCCTGAAGCACCACGTTATAACCTTCTGGGTAGATCCGCAGACGGTTTAGTTGTTCGTGTAGTTCTGTTTGCGTACAGGGTTCCCCATTAATGTAGTAGGTGGAGGTATAAGTTCCCTGTTTCGTCACCCGCAATTTCCGGGTCACACTCCATTCCCCCTCAGCTACCAGTCCCCTTGCTCCCGTTTCTCCCTCCCCTTCCAGTTCCGTCGGTTCCTCTTCTAGTTCTGCAAATGTTAGGTCTGATAGGTCAAAGGTAACCGTAACCCGAGTTTCTACCGTCGTTTTCCGGCTTTGGGAATTATTCACCAAATCAGGTAATCTTTCCGCGCGCATTCCTTTCGAGGAAGACAGACCTAGCGCGAATAATAGAGCATCAAGAATGTTGGATTTCCCAGAACCATTCGGTCCAGACACCACAGTAAACCCCGGTAGCAGGGGAATTGATGTAGTGCCACCGAAGGATTTAAAGTTGGTAAGTTCCACGCGCTTAATGTGAACCATTGAGGCTGGTTAAGATTGCCAATCAGGTATTATAGGGGTTTACCCATTAGGGTAGCATATATGGTTAGTGGCTTTTTCCGTAATCGTGCTAACATGGGGACCTGTGAAAGGCTAGGAAGGTAGATTATGGAAGATACGGCCCTACTTGATGGGATTATCGGCTTTTTGGCGATCGCTATTTTGGTCGGGGGTCTCATTTTACTGTTTCAAGGGGTTTCTTCGATTAAGTAGGATATCAACTGGGAGTTAATTGATTAGTATGTCCGAGGTCGAGTTCCAACAAATTACCCTCGAAAATCCTGATTTTGCCAAGGCGATCGCACTCTATCAACAGAGTTTTTTACCCCAGGAAATCATCCCCATTCCCATCATATCCCGGTCGCTCAAGTTAGGCAATATTCAACTATGGGGGGGATATTATCAGCAAGAATTTGCCCTGATGTCCATTGTCCATCCTCTGCCAAATTCCGAATTTGTTTTGTTAGGATATTTAGCCACCGTTCCCCATTTAAGAAACATTAAAATCGGTTCTCGGTTTTTAGAGTATATTATCAATGTGGTTCAACAGGATGATAAATCACTTATCCTAGAGGTGGAACATCCAGATTTTGGCGAAAATCGCCAGTTAAAATAGCGCCGCGTTGCCTTTTATCGAAGGTTAGGCGCTAAGATATTTCAGGATATTATCTACATTTTTCCTGCCTTAGATGGCACTACAACCACCGAAATGATGTTAATGATTATCGGCGAAAAACATCATGACAAGTTACCCCAAACCCTTGTACAGCAGTTAATCCGCGACTTATATTCAGAGGTCTATAACTGCAATCCTGATGACTCGATTTTTAATTGGATTGCAGATATAAAACACGACATTAATTTGGTTAGTTAGTCGTCATTGTAATTACCTGTGATAATAGGGCGGGTCAATTAATCATTAATTATCAAACCGAAAGGCGGCGGGGAGAGATAATTGTGGGAAAGGTTTAACCTCAGCGGGTTTAGCCGAATTTCCGTTTTGGGATGCGGGGTTAGATTCATCCGAGGCTAACATCTCTCGAAGGAGACGAGCGATCGCTCTTTGTGCTAAATCTCCCGCGACCTGCTGACTCAAATCTCGGACTTCCGGTTTTCCTAATAAGTTTGGAACCCGCTGGACTAATAGCATGGGGTCGAAACCTTTAGTTTCCTGAAGAATAGCAATAATCCGCTGAACATGATCAAGATTTTTGCTGTCAGTTTCTGATACTGGCTTGACCGGTGTTTTAGTCTTAACCCCCATCCATTGAGCAATAGTCCTTTGTGCTTTAGCGATCGCACTTTGGGAAGCCAAATCAATATTATTAACCAGTTCCCGCGCCAGATTTTCTCGGATAAACTCTCCTCTTTCCGAGAACAGGAAATCTAAAGTCTGATCCAGAACCTTATTGATATCATAATCATCGCTATTTTTAGCATTTTTCAGCAAATTTTCCAAACGATTCCACCGGAAGGAACCATCTTTAAATAGTAGTAGGCGCAGAGAAGTTCGCAACTCTGGCGATGGGTCACTTAACAAGCGTTTCGCTACATAGGGATAGGCTTTGCTGAGAACCTTAAAATTGGGGTCTACATTAATCGCAATTCCCTCTAAAGTTACCAGCGATCGGATAATTAGCGCATAATAAGCCGGAACCTTAAACGGGTACTCATACATCAAAGCCGAAAGTTCATCGGTAATGCTTTTAAAATTCAACTCGGCTACACTAGCACCCAAAGCATTATTAAAAACTTCCCCTAAAGCTGGGATAATCGGGGTTAGGTCAGTGTCAGGACTCAAAAACTCCAGTTTTACATAGTCGTTGGCTAAACCTTCAAAATCCCGATTAACTAGATGCACCACTGCTTCTAGTAGACCATAACGCTGATAGGGTTTAACCTCGCTCATCATCCCGAAATCGAGATAAACTAACTTGCCATCTGGACTAGCCAGCAAGTTTCCGGGGTGAGGGTCAGCATGAAAAAAGCCATGTTCTAGGAGTTGACGGAGGGAACATTGCACCCCCACTTCAATCAAATAACGAGCATCAATTCCCTGAGCCGCAATTTCTTCTAAATTCGTGAGTTTGGTTCCCGTCACCCACTCCATTGTTAGCACCCGCCGTCCGGTATATTCCCAATAGATACGGGGTACATAAATATCTTTTAAATGTCCGTAGAGTTCTTGGAAGCGTTCCGCATTATGACCTTCTTGGTTGTAGTCCATTTCTTCATAAATGCGACTCCCCAACTCATCCATAATCGCTACTAAGTCGCTGCGAATAAATTTCAAGTTATTATTCGCCCAAATTGCCAAAGTTCGCAGAATATAAATATCTAGTCCTATTCTTTCGCACAGGTCAGGACGCTGAACTTTGACGGCTACGGTTTCACCTGTTTTCAGTTTGCCTTTATAAACTTGTCCCAGGGACGCGGCGGCGAGGGGGTCGCGGCTAAGTTCAGCATAGATGTTTTCTGGTCGCGCGCCTAATTCCTCTTCAATAAACCGATAGGCTACTTCGTTGGGGAAGGGGGGTAATTGGTCCTGGAGTTTGGTTAATTCCTCAAGATATAGTGGCGGTACTAAATCAGGACGGGTTGATAAGGCTTGTCCGATTTTGATGAAGGCTGGACCGAGTTCGGTTAGCAGGTTTCGCAGTTGAATGGCTCGTTTTCGCTGATTACGATCGCCTCTAGCAAATCGGCGATCGCTCCAAATTCCCCAATACCAGAATCCTAGTTTCCAGATAATTGACAACAGGCGACCCCAAACCTCAAAAATCCGCGAACGATAATGATTGGCGATCGCTTCGGGGTCATAACGCAATAAGACATCCTCCGAGTTGGCTGGTGTATCTATGGTTTCCGAGTAGTTCACATCAATAGCCTCGGTTTCGAGTGCTTTCGGCGTTAGTGAGTTGGAGTCAGCCTCGGACAATGTAGGCAACACTGGTTTAGCTGTCATGTCAATCTTGGTTAGGGTCTGATGTTGATTGTAAACTATCGTAACAAATTTTCAGCTAAAGTTCTAACCGTGTTGAATTGACTCTCGCATCAATCTATGACATAGATTAAGTAAATGACAACGACTGTTGACGGGAAGCCTAGGAGGAGGTGATTCGGAGTTTGGCCAATCTTTTAAGTCAAAACAGGGACAGCAGGGTGTTGGCATACCGTGGGTGCGGACCGGGATAGGAATTGCACACCTAGCACAGTCGATGATTTCCCATTCTGGTGTCAGCAGTTCTGCTATGGTCTCATTGGTTCCCTCTAGGTAGCAGTCGCCAGACTCTGGACTTAAAATTTGTTCCCAGCACTTCTCAAATTCTCGGCTATAGCGATCGCCTGTAATCGTCGGTAATGGTAGTTGAGTTTGGTTGCCGTTATTCAGGACAACTTTTTTGCCTAACTGAAACCAGTAGGCTAGGTATTGTTTCACTTGGTTTTCGGAAGCCATAATTTTTGTTCCTGGTTGCCCTTCATCGTTGCCAATTGGGAGAATTTCTGACTCCTATTGATTATTTTAGCTTAAAAAAGATGATGTCGGGGAGATTCAAATCTTTAATAATATTTAATTTTTGGCAGGAATGACTAATCATTTATTATCAATACTGTAGCCATATCAATCAGTATTATTGCGGATTAGTTGAACCATATAAGCAGATTGGACTAGGGAATTTTCCGTAATTTCCACATTGTCTAGTTTATGGTATGCGGCTTAAAATAAATTTACTGGCAACAGTAGACAGTTGTTGCTAACAGCCCAATTAACGAGGACTCTTAGGATGAGTACGGCTTTCTCGGTTTTAGACCTAGCCAAACAAGGAGATATTAATGCGATCGCTACATTAATTAAAAACAAACTAGAATCGAAAGGTATTCGGGTAAAGTTTGACTGTGTTCAAGGAGACATTAAGTTATTTTTAGAATCTTCCCAACTGGGAGGAAAAACCGTAGGGGATGCTGTTTATAAGTATGTGGAAGCCAGCAAGTTTAACTTACAGTCTATTAACTATATAAAAATCTATAAGACGAATGAAGGTCGTTGGAAATTAGTTTATCGAGTCGAAGTTGAGCAGAAGAAGACTGACAATGTAATCCCCCTAGGAGCCAACTCCCCTCGGGCTATTACCGCACCACAAATAAACGGTAAGACTTCCGACTTACTCCCTCTGAAACAAGACTTGGAACAGTTACACGAATCTGTCAAAACTGAAATTAACCGTCTGTCTGAAATTTCATCCCAATTAGAAAGAGTGTTGCAGGTATTAGAACCTAAGATTCCTTCACCTGAACCCGTAAAAACCAACCAAGAACCGACCGAATTAATTAACTGGCTAGAAAAACTGGAGATTAAAGTTAACAGTAGTAATCAACCGAGTGCTTCAGATGATGTGCTAAATCAACTAGCTGATATCATTGGTAATAACTACCAAAATTTAAGCCAATTACATCAAGCGATCGTCCAGAGTATTTGTAGCCGAAGTCCTTTTCATCTCAACTTATCAAATAGCAGTCAACCAGAGATATCGCAATCGACACAATTATGTAATAGGCTAAGTCGTCTCAGCTTTCTGTCAACCTATCACTATAATAAAAATACTAGAACCATTTCCGGTCAAGTTGACCCCCAAGGACAAATCATCAATTTCTTTAATGGTATTTGGTTTGAGAGGTTTATTTACCACAAAATCACCAATTTATTTAATGAGTATAATCTGAGCTATCAGTGCTTAATTAATCCCAAGCTAGAATTTGCGAATGGAAATGTATTTGAGTTAGATTTTCTATTTTGGGTTAACCAACAAGTTCTCTGGGTTGAATGCAAATCAGGTAAAAATTATAACCCGACTATCAGTACCTATGAGAATCATAGAAATTCCCTAGAATTACCGAAAGAATCGTCGATGATGGTATTATTACAAGCAGATACACAACAAACAGGAGATCTGACTACACTGCGAGGCTTAACCATTGTGAATCCTGATAATTGCATTGATCAAATTAAACAAACTCTCAACTTAGATAGTTAAGAGCAAGTGGGAATCTATTTTTTTTAGTTAGGGGTTAGGTGCTAAAGTCCGCGTGATTAGCGGTTAACACATCCCTAGGATTTCCATGGACTTTTCTAGGACTTCATCAGGGTCAAAAGGCTTAGTCATATACAAATTGGCTCCCACCTTTTCACCCTGTTGTTTATCAAATTCCTGACCTTTAGCAGTGAGCATAATCACAAAAACATCAGATAATCCCAGTTCATTTTTGACGGCGTTACAGACATCAAAACCATTCATTTTCGGCATCATCACATCCAGAAAAATTAAATCCGGCTTTTGTTCTTTGATAATGGCTAACGCCGCCTCACCATTATCAGCAATTAATAATTCTACACCCTCATCTTCTAGTTCTTCCAAAGTTTGTTGAAGCAATAGCCTGATATGAGGTTCATCATCTACAATTAAAATACTTGGTGACATCAGCTTTTCCCTAAACTCCTCAATATAACACTTCAAAGACTTCTATCTTATTTTTTTTACCTTTGAGCTTAACAATACCCACCTCTTTAAAAGAGAAATCATTTTGTGTTGCATCATATATACTACGTCCTACCAGTATTTGTCTACCCTTGGCCAAAGATTGTAATCGAGAGGCCACATTAACCTCATCTCCGATCGCAGTATAATCAACGTGATGGGGTGAGCCAATATTCCCAACCACCACCTCGCCGGAACTAATACCAATTCCGGTATGAAAATTGTCTCGAATCCAATGATTAGAGATTTCTTGTAAGCGATTTTGCATTCCAATGGCGGCTTCTATGGCTCGTTGTTCACAATTAGTCAGACTAGCGGGAGCGCCAAACATACAAACCATCATATCTCCGACAAACTTATTGACAGTCCCCCCATGTTCAAAAATGACATTAACCATCTCTTCAAAATAAATATTCAAATATTCGACAATTTTTTCCGGTGGCAATTCTTCGCACTTAGTGGTAAAATCGCGGATATCAGCAAATAAAATCACTAAATTTTTGCGGCAGTTTTTCAGCAAATTTTCATCTTTGGAGTTAATGACAGCCTCGACTAACTGAGGTGACATATATCTTTCCAAGTTGCTTTTAATCCGTTCTTCCTGCAATCGATATTCATGAAATCGGATATTTTCAATAGCATTAGCCGCCTGAGATGCGATCGCTGTCAATAGCTTTAAGTCACTAGCATTATAGGAGACAGATTGAGTGCTGAATAAAACAATAAACCCCAAAATCCGGTTTTGATGTTTGAGAGGCGAAAATAACAGAGCCGATATTTGGGAAGCCATGAAAGCAAAGCGAAAATCATAAGCAATATTATTAATAATTTCCGGCTGAGTAAAATCAAAAATAGCATCGGCAATTTTCTCAGCCAAGGGATAACTCAGTTGAGAAGATTCACCAGATACTACAATCATTTGACACTGTTGATTTGGTGGATTGTCCTGATTACAAGTCATCACAAAACCGCCAGTAGCTCGAATGGCTTGCATAGCTTCTTCTAAAATCAGTAAAGCCAAAGATTTATTATCCAAAACGGCACTCAATTTTTCCGAAATTCGGTAAAGCAGATTAATTTCCTTGTACCTTTCCAAGGTTTCATGAGCCAAAGTTTTCCGTTCCCATTCTCGATTAACTAAATAAGTGAGGAGGGAAGCGACTGTGGCGGCTTGTCGATCGCCTTCCACCCAACCAATAGATTGATTATGAAGTAAAATCGGATAAGTTTCTGTAGGGAGTGGTTGAAGGTTCCCCAATAGACAATTACCCTCATGGTCAAAAATAGAAATCGAGCCATTATTCAACTTAATCATTTCATCGATAATTGAGGCAATATCAGGAAAACGTAAAATTTGTTTAAGTTTAATCTTCATGGTTGCTACGGGAGTCTTCTAACAAAAATAGAAAGATATTAGCTAGTTCTTTTTCAAACTTAAAACTACGGACTAAATTATACTTTTTGGAAAATTCCGCATTAGCAATAACTAAATCTGGTTTCATGGCTCGAATTTGAGGCAAAAACTCTTCCTCCCCTTGGGTCTGAGATACAAGATAACCTTGAGTTTTTAGGACTTCATTTAAAATCTCAAGGGTAGAAATATCGCGATCGACAATTAACACCCGTTTAGGAGACTCTCCACGAGCAAACAAAGATTTAACTTCTTGTAATAAAGTTTCTTGAGCCACTGGCTTAGTTAGGTATTTATCAACCCCTACCTGATAGCCACGACTAACTGAGTCATCAGCGGAGACAACCAAAATAGGAATATGCTGAGTTTCCGGGTCATGTTTTAAAATAGCCGCCACATCAAAACCATTAATCTCCGGCATAATAATATCAAGAATTACTAAATCTGGTGGATTTTGTTTAATTTGACTAATGGCTTCTCGACCATCTTTTGCCAAGCGGACATTATAGCCTTCGGCATCTAATTCTTGACGCAATAACTCTCTAATACTTGGGTCATCATCCACGATTAAAATAGTCTTTTTATGTTCTCCTATGGACTGATTATCCTGATATTTTTCATTAGTTAGGTGATTAATTAAAGATTGTAAATCGAGGGTTTTAACAGCGTTTTCAATGTCTTTAACGTCAGGTAAAGGCAAGGTAAAATAAAAGGTACTACCCACTCCCACCTGACTTTCTACCCAAATCGACCCGCCGTGATGCTGGATAATTTCTTGGCAAATTGGCAAGCCTAAACCAGTTCCTTGCGGTTTATTAGTTAGGGTATTACCTACCTGTTTAAACTTCTCGAAAACCTGTTCTCTATCAGCAGCATCAATACCACAACCTGTGTCTTTTACGGACACCTTAATCGCGGACTTGACCGCCATTAATTTTAATGTTACATTACCTGTTTCTGTGAATTTTACAGCATTAGAAATTAAGTTAATAAAAACCTGCATTAATTTATCATTGTCTCCCATAATATCGGGGAGATTTTCGGGAATATTAACAATTAATTTAATTGGCTTGTTATTAAATAAAGAAGTAGTGGCAGATATGGCTCGTTCTACTACGGTTTTGATAGATAAGGGTTCTATATGCCATTCGGTCTTACCAGCTTCCATTTTAGCAATATCAAGCACATCATTAATTAGATTGGTTAATCGTATGCCTTCGGAAACAATAATATCTACATTACTAGCGACTTGATTAACGGCTCTATTGATTTTCTTGTCATCAGTTTTAATGAAGGGTAAAATCACATCATCGAGTTTTTTCTGAATCAATTTAGCAAACCCCAAAACAGAGGTTAAAGGTGTTCTTAATTCGTGGGATACGGTGGAGATAAAATCAGTTTTCATCCGATCTATTTCTTTTTCGGCTGTAATATCCCTAAATAATACGACTGAACCAATATATATTAATTCTTCTGAACCTGATGGGGAAGATACCTGTTTAAGTACACCCTTAGCGACGGCTTGACCAATGCGATCGCCTTCTAATTTCACCTCTCCCCCGAAAGCATCCAGAGGTTTAGCTTTAGACTGCAAAAGCAAATCCATCACATCCCCATCAAAGGCTTCGCTGCACAATTTACCGCGTATATCCACATCTCCCAAATCAAACAAATTAGCCAAAGCGGGATTAGTGCGAGTAATTTTACCTTCGGTATCAGTGACTAACAATCCATCAGCAATGTGGTCAATAATTGAAGTCAGATTAGCCAAAGTTTCCTGAAGTTCAACGGTAGCCATTTTCACCCTTTCTTCTAAATATTGATTAGCATCAGATAACTGTTGATTAAACTCTTTGATATCAGTAATCATCTGATTAAAAGTCCGAGCCAAAATCCCAATTTCGTCTTGAGTTAAAACGGGTGCTTGACAGTCAAAGTTGCCATCAGAAACTTTTAACGCAGTCTCAGTAATCGCCAGAATGGGCTGGGTAATTTTCCTGGTTAACAGATAGACAGCAATCAACAGTAAACTGATGGAAGTCAACCCTAGTAACAAGATATCTTTAGCAAGTCGATTAGCGGGAGCAAAGGCTTCTTGTTGTTCCATTTCGGCAATCAAAGCCAAATTTTGCTTCTCTAACCAGGTATATACCCCAATCACGGGAATACCATCATAATTGCGATAAATACCCTCTCCGGTTTCTCCCCGCAAAGCTGCATCAATTCCGGGACTGCTAACAGCTTGGATCAGTTTTTCTTCTCCGATTTGGTGACTAGAAATCAAAGCGCTTTGGCTTTCTAAACGACCGACCAAATAAGTTTCGCCACTGTTTCCTAAACCCGCCCTTTTTCGGATAATTTCATCGATGCTATTCAGGTTCAAATCTAGTGCAATGACGGCTATACGTTGATTTTCTGGGGGTAAATTAATATTGTTGGCTGATTGCACCAATTGTTCTAGGGTAGGGCGATCGGGTTGTCCAGTTACTGGGAGTCCATAGGCATTTTGAGCGTTTTCGATCGCTGTTTGGGTTTGCAGACCCCATATATTATCAATGGAACCATTATAAAACCCTCCGTTAGCCAACAGGGTTTGAATAGCAAGGATATCGTCTAACTCTGGTATATCGAGGGTGGCGCTAGTGGAAGAGGTAGGACGAAAAACGGGGGCGGCTAGGGTGATCATGGGTCGCCCAGTTTTGGTGGAGGTGTAAAAATTAGGACGGACTCGATCGCCTGACTCCATGCTTTCAAAATAGGTAGTGGTATTACCTAGAGGTTGATAGTTTCCGATAATGGTGGGGTCGGTAGAATAGATGATAATTCCGGCGGTAGTCAGTAGGGAAATGCGATCAATTTCGGGTTTCAGGGCGAGGAGGTGAGTTAATTCTTGGTTGATGATCTCTTGGGCTTGGGCTTTTTGGGCTTGTGTGGCGTTGGGGTCTACCAGAATTGCGGCTTGAGTCCTGACGGTTAAGTTACTAGCTGTAGCTAGGGTTTCTCGGCGTTGATTTTCGGCCCATTTGTTGACCTGATGGGCTTTAAGGGAGGTGGCGACTTGCAATCGTTCAAAAACTGATTGTTTCAGGGACTCCCGCGCGCGGATATTAACAGTAAAGCTAACCAGCCCAACGGTGACACCGGAAAGTAGAAAAAAGTAACCCACCAATTTTGACAGTAGGCTTTGATTGAGGAGTTTCATTTGTTTACCTCATGGAGACTCTGGCTATAACCTGATTAGGGTTCCTATGGTGGGCCATAAACTATTATTGCTCCCAATTGGAGAAAATTCCCTCAATTTGAGCGATCGCCCGATCGGCTGCCTGTTCTGGTGAGATACCATCAGCTACAATAGCACGGATCACCTGACCCCAAATATTATCCGATAGCACTTGAGAATAAGCCGGATTAAATGATTGTGCAAATGGCCTAGCTTGCTGATATTGCTGAACAGACGCTGAAATATGCGGATCTTCAGGATTTGTCCAAAATGGATCTTCTAATAGTTTTGGCATTACCGGAAAATAGCGTCCTTGAGCACCCTGGAGATAGGAACCTAAGTTCTCTGGTTGAATTAGATAGGATAGTAGACTTTTGGCTTGTTCCTGATTGGGGGACTCTTTAAATATAACAACCATTTTGACACTGGAAACGGAATTAAGGCGATCGCCATTCAGTGTGTTGGGCCAGTCGATGGTGACTAAATCTTGAAAATAGGTCTGGGTATCCTGACGCTGGGAACCGGGAATTGATAGGGATGGGTTAGCGGTTAAAATTGAATTTCGACTCAGGAAAGAGACGTTATTATCAGGATTTGCCCAATCGATGGCACTAGGGGGAACATAGCCATCTTTATAAAGGTTGGTGTATTCGGTCAAGGCGTTAATCAGACCTTGACGCACCCGGGGTTCCCTAATTTGCAGTTGTCCTGTGGGGCTGATTAATTGTACATTGTGGGCTGTTAAAAATTGCTCAAAGGTGAAGTAGGTATCACTGGCGGCGGGAGACATGGGGAAACCAAAGGCGTAGATCTTTTGATTTTGCTGCCACTGGGAACGTAATTCGTCTTGAATGTCTTTCCAAAATTGCCAAAATCCCTCCCAGTCTTGAGGAATGCGATCGCTACTAAATCCGGCTTGTTCAACTAGGGGTTTCCAGTAGTGAATATGAATAGTTTGCTGGCTGAGGGGGGCGGCATATTTCCCAGTTTGTCGGGTGTGGGAATTCTTGTATGCTACGGATTCCAGGGCTTCGCGATCGTAAATGCTTCGCAGGGGAGTAATTATATCCGATAGATCAACCAGTTGATTATCCCACGCTAAACTAGGGATTAAGGTTTCTACTTTCCCAGTGCTAAATAACAGGTCGGGAGGATTAACTGATGCGATCGCATTATTAGTTTCTCTCAGCATATCTGCGTCACTGTAGAAGGTCAATTCTACCCGATTTCCGGTCTCATTTTCCCACTCTTGGACTAATCTCTGAATCTCTTGAGTTTCTTCTGGATAAAAACCCTGTTGCCACCAAACCCTAAATGGCCTATCCCCAGCACCAGAACCCACAGACGATGGGGATGCGTTACAGGTAACTACCCCTAATGATAAGAAGAACAGAAGACCATATTTAATAAATTCTTGGCGTGTTTGCATGGTAAAATACTACCCACAACTATTGTGTCAAGTTAAATCATAACTATATCCAATTTTACCACGGAATCTATTAAGATTCTCAAGATTTGATCAGTTGACTGGATACCATAGCTGCTGGGGATTATTGCCCATCATTTAGTTAAGTTATCTTCCGAAATATTAAGCTATATAAACATGGATAGTTACATAATGTTAACTTCCTGTCTAATTCCGATAAAATTGATGTTACTCATGTTCTTGGTCTTCTTCTTCATCAGGGCGAGATTTGCGAGACTTGTTAAACCTTTTATTTTTGATGGCAATATCTTCATTCATAGTCCGAATTAACCAATAACTAGCAGCCAAAGCTAAACTCGCACCCGCCAAAGCGATCACATCGATTTTTTGATATTTATTGGTGTCAAAAATGATAATCTTTCGGGATACAGCAATTAAAGCTGTCACCACCACTAACTCAACTTGAACAATATGCTTTTTTAAATAAGCTGTTATATTTTCCAGCAACTCCAAAGCAATTAAAATATTCAAGAATAGCCCAAAAATCTCAATTAAAGTTGCATCAAAAAACCCGGTTGGCTTGGCAGCAAATAAATCCGTTAACAACACCCGAATTAAATCCACCAGAGAAACGATGATTACCAAAATTAAAGCCACGGACAAAATTTTAGAGACGCAATTCTCCACCCAGTGAATCATCCCCAAAAAATTCTCATCTTGAAACTGATTTAAAATTCGCTGCAACTTTTTTTTAAACATTGGGTTTATCCGTGATATAATTTAATTCGGCATTATCTTGGGGTTGATAATCAATCAATTGACGGGCGTTGTCAATGTTCCAAATCCGATTAGTATTGTTAGAAACCCCATAAAAAATCTGAAAACCCAAATCTTGATGATCTAGAGATTTTTGCACCAATTGCGCCAAATCTCTGGGACTACACCAAGTCTTCAAACTGCGATCGCTATTAGGATATGGCAAAAATGAACCAATCCGCAAGCAAATAATCGACATCCCATATTGGTCTACAAAAAACTGCGCCAACGCCTCCCCAAAAGCCTTACCAACCCCATATAAAGAATCAGGTCTCACGACCATTTCCGGGGTGATATGGGACTCTCCCATAACTTCTCGCCACCCGGAAACATGATTACTACTAGCATAAATTAACTGCTTTATCCCCACCCGTCTCGCCGCCTCAAAGACATTATAAGTTCCCGCAATTCCCCCCCGATAGACATCCTCCCAAGGCTGTTGTACGTCTGGGTTACTCGCCAAATGAATTACTCCATCAACCCCGTCCATAGCCTGGGATACTGCTTCAAAATCAGTAATATCGGCTATGATGACATCATCAGCACCAGAAATCGGTTTAAGATCCAAACATCGGAATTGGTAACAGCCAGCTAACAATTCTCGAAGCGATCGGCCAATTTGTCCAGCCGCACCCGTAATCAGAACCTTTCGCATTTCCTTTGTCAACCAGTCAAATTCATTCTGATTCTAACATTAACCTGTCATGATTTTAACTCTATTAGAAAATCCAATTGTTAGATTATACATCAATTTAATTGGCTGGGCTTTACTAGGATTTATTCTCGGCAAAAAACTCCCCGATAGTACATCCAAGTATTTAGGCCAGTTTCTCTATTGGATTGGTGTTCCCCTTGGTATCATTGCCTTTATGCGGGGAGTTGATATCTCTGGATATATTTGGATTTCCCCGATAGCGGGATGGCTTGCTATGTTGGTTGGGGCAGTTTTTGCGCGTTTTTGGATGGAATTAGAAATCAGTGATGAACGTATTAAAGCGATCGCTTCTGGTCTGATTAACCCTCGCGATTTAAAATCAGATCAACCCATCCCAGACACCGCCTGGACTCGACCAACCCAAGGCAGTTTTTTACTAGCTATGATGGTAGGAAATACCTCTTATTTAGGCTTTCCTGTAGTCTTGTCTTTAATCGGTCCTGAATACTTTTTATGGGCAGTCCTTTATAATACCCTCGCCACCAGTCCCGGACTTCACGGCATTGGCTATATGATTTCGGCTAATTATGGGAATAATCCCCTAGCACAACGTCGGAAAAGTCCACTACAAATTATTTTCGGAAATCCGGCTTTATGGAGTTTTGGGTTTGGGTTTTTTTTCCGCCATGTTCCCCTCCCAGACCTGGCAGAAAATGGTTTAAGAACTTCGGCTTGGTCTATTGTCACCTTAGCGATTATTATGATTGGGATTCAACTTAGTCAATTAGGGAAACTGCAAAAATTAAGCCAAGCGTTAATTTGTCTGGCTATTAAAATGATTGTAGTTCCGTTAGTAGTAGGAACAGGTTTGATGTTTTTGGGAGTGACAGGTTTACCGAGATTAGCTATTGTTCTCCAAATGGCTATGCCGCCTTCTATTGCTACGGTAATTTATGCGATCGCCTACGGTCTTGACAAGGATTTATCCGTAGCTACTGTAGCTTTAGGTTCCGTGGGTTTATTAATGACAATCCCGATGTGGTTATGGCTATTTGCGCCTTAAAATTAAATCGGTAGCATGGTAAACAATAGCATCAAATTCCGAGGGGTCTAAACTAGCGGGGTCGCGATAGCCTAAATTAATGCGATCGCACATTTTCTCATCAATATATTCCGATGCCAAAAACACCTTAATTCTCTGTAAATGCTGCCCAACCCTAATTAAATGACTAGCCACTAGGGGATTATTTAACTCTCCCGAATCAACCCAGGTTTTCACCTGTTCAGGAATAGCATAACCGAATTGATTAATAATATCCCCGTGGGTGGCAGAAATCCCCTCAGCCAACTTCCCTCTCACCACCAAAGTTCCCCCATCTCTGACCATATCTGCACAGTTATAAACCGCTTTAGCAGCCTGCCAAAAATCGGCACTTTTGTCATCCACAATAGCCAGCAATTTATCGCAGGGTTCAACAGTTTTTAAAAACAATTTAGCACTAAGTGCGGCCGCCTGACGATAGGAAGATTGTAAATCACCCACAAACACATCGACAATACCAGTGGGAAGGGTAACAAAGTTAACGGAAACGAAAGTAGCCGGAAAGGCTTGAGTAGCTAACTCTCCCACTTGAGCTAATATATCCCTAATTGGGTTATCCACTTTTGCCATAATTTCTTCAGTAGGGAAGAGGTTACTTTTCCAGTGAGTGTAATCAATTATGGCTTGATTAGCAATTCCCGGACACAGATATTTTGTCCCCCCAGAAAATCCCACAACTCGATGAGGAAATACACTCCCCAAACACATGACGACATCCTGATTCATCATCACCCTGTTTAACTTGACAGTGACCCCATCAATCACGCCAATTTCGACTAAATGACTATCATCAAAGGCATTATGATTTAACAGGTTTATCTGTTCAGCCTCTGTGGGGGATATTCCCAATTTATTGAGCATTTCGGTCTCAGTCATCGGTCGATGAGTTCCCAAGGCAAAGATTACGGTAATTTCTGGGGATAAACTTCTGTTAATAAAGGCTAATAATTGGGAAAAAAAGAGGTCAATAGGTGTGGAACGGGTGACATCTTCACAGATAATCAGAAGGCGATCGCACCGTTGATTTATGGACAACAAATAATCGGTTATTGTGCGGACAATAGCATCAACAGAAATCAGACTAACTGTTTCTAGGGTGATAATTTTCATACTCACTTAAATATCAGCAATTAGCGCCATCAAATCATGAAAGTAGGTTGGGTGCAACCCAACACCGTCATCTGATGAAAGTAGGTTGGGTGCAACCCAACACC
>NZ_JBIMLI010000081.1:0-2738 GCF_051859755.1 Limnospira sp. | reverse complement strand
CCGTCATCTGATGAAAGTAGGTTAGGTGCAACCCAACACCGTCATCTGATGAAAGTAGGTTAGGTGCAACCCAACACCGTCATCTGATGAAAGTAGGTTAGGTGCAACCCAACACCATCAATCAACCCCTTCTCTAACCCCTCACCCAACCGCCGCCAAATCACCCATTTCAGCCATCCTTAAAAAAACTCCCAAAATCCCAGTTTTACCCCTTGACAAATCCCGCCACTTGACTTATTATAGAAGCATGGAAATCCGTGGCGACATATATATGCCTAGAAACGGGTCAAGGTTCTAATTAGGCAGTAAATCGAAAAAAGCGATCGCACTTTCAGCCCATCTCATAGACAAGTAGCTAAACGGAAAGCCGCCCAACCATCACCTACCCCCAACCGAAGATATTACCATCTTCTAAACTGACATTAGTAACCCCTTCCAGGACACCCACCAGTTGGTCAGAACCGGCTACATAAATAGCTGTACCACTATGAAAACCGCTGGGTAGTGACCCAATTTCATAGTCATCAGGGCTACCGAGCAAAACCACCATATCCTGATTTACCTGAAAGTCAGTTACCATGCTGTAACCTTCTCCCGGAAGCATTACCAAAGTATCATTTCCCTCGCCTCCCACCAGAGTATCAACACCTTGAGTGCCTCCAAATAGGATATCATTACCCTGGTCTCCAAACAAAATCTGATTCCCATTACCTGCTACCAAGGTATCATTCCCCTGACCACCATAAATGGCATCATTGCCGTCGCCTCCAAATAGGATATCATCATCCTTATTTCCCAATAGGATATCATCCCCCTGACCAGCAACTAAGATATCATTACCCTGACCGCCAAACAGAGTATTATTTCCCTGGGAAACCTGGAGCCAATCATCACCTTGAAAACCCAGCAAAGTTTCATCAGAAGCCGTCCCGATAATTACATCATGATGGTCAGTCCCAAACCATTGATTGGGTAAAGGTTGAGTAATAGAGCCTTGATTCTCGGTTGGCAAAACTCCGGTAATTTGAGGCGGGAAACTATCCCAATTAATGACTTGATGAATTTCTGGTCTCTCCGGTGTGTCAGTACCATCTACTATCAACCTGCTAATAAAGGCATCACCGCCACCACTATTGGTTTGCCCATCTAGGTCGCCCGTAGTCTCGCCCGCCACATAAATAGACCCATCACTACCGGTGGTCAGGGCACGAGGCACGTCAGCCTCACCGCTTCCCAACAGGCGCGTCCAGTCTTTAGTGCCATCAGGCTGGAACCTACTGATAAAGCCATCAGCCATACCACTATTGATTTGTCCGTCTAGGTTGCCCCCAGTCCAGCCCGCCACATAAATAGACCCATCACTACCGGTGGTCAGGGCTGATGCCCCCTCATACTCACCGCTTCCCAACAGGCGCGTCCAGTCTTGAGTACCATCAGGCTGGAACCTGCTGATAAAGGCATCAAACTCAGCATAAAAACCACTACGGGTTTGCCCATCTAAGTTGCCCATAGTCTCGCCCGCCACATAAATCGAGCCATCACTACCGGTGGTCAGGGCTGATGCATAGTCAGGTCCCCAGGTTCCCAACAGGCGCGTCCAGTCTTGAGTGCCATCAGGCTGGAACCTGCTGATAAAGGCATCAGCGTCACCACTATTGATTTGTCCGTCTAGGTCGCCATCAGTATAGCCGGCTACATAAATCGAGCCATCACTACCGGTGGTCAGGGCATTAGCCACGTCAAAATTACTGGTTCCCAACAGGCGCGTCCAGGCTTTAGTGCCATCAGGCTGGAACCTGCTGATAAAGGCATCCCCCTCACCACTATTGGTTTGTCCGTCTAGGTCGCCATCAGTATAGCCGGCTACATAAATCGAGCCATCACTACCGGTGGTCAGGGCTAATGCCTGGTCCCAAGCACTGGTTCCCAACAGGCGCGTCCAGGCTTTAGTGCCATCAGGCTGGAACCTGCTGATAAAGGCATCCCATTCGCCACTATTGGTTTGTCCATTTAGGTCGCCATCAGTATAGCCGGCTACATAAATCGAGCCATCAAGGCCAGTGGTCAGGGCTGATGCCACGTCATACTCACCGCTTCCCAACAGGCGCGTCCAGTCTTGAGTGCCATCAGGGTGGAACCTGCTGATAAAGGCATCAGCGGCACCACTATTGGTTTGTCCGTCTAGGTCGCCATCAGTATAGCCGGCTACATAAATCGAGCCATCACTACCGGTGGTCAGGGCTAATGCCTGGT
Organism: Limnospira sp.; assembly: GCF_051859755.1. Classification (NCBI taxonomy): domain Bacteria; kingdom Bacillati; phylum Cyanobacteriota; class Cyanophyceae; order Oscillatoriales; family Sirenicapillariaceae; genus Limnospira; species Limnospira sp. Next base: position 485 of record NZ_JBIMLI010000081.1, on the reverse strand, counting down.
CCCAAGCACTGGTTCCCAACAGGCGCGTCCAGGCGAACTCTGGCGGCGCGGACATCTGTACTGCTACTGGTTCACCTTCTACCCCACTGAATCCCTGTGAGGGCATGAAATTCTGAGAATCTGATGATTCAAAAATATGGAATATTTCGCTAGTATTGTTCATTAGGGTATCCCCCTCCAAGGGAGCCATAAAGATTTCATACCTGGATTGGTATTTACATGGCTAACGACAATTGTACTTGGCTCTCAATATAACCGGCCACCATCATTCTTAAAAAAAGCGATCGCACTATTACCTCACACTCTCTAAAACCCCCCACTCATCAGCAGCTTAGGCAATCCTAAAAAAACTCTAAAAATCCCAATTTTTTCCTTGACAAATATGGGAGCTTGACTTATTATTAAATCATGGGAAACCGTGCCGACATATATAATGGTTTTTTGAGCCTATAGCTCTGGGTAGGTTGGGTGAAACCCAACAGCGG
>NZ_JBIMLI010000080.1:0-22020 GCF_051859755.1 Limnospira sp. | reverse complement strand
TACATTGGATACCAGGATATTGGTAAACCCGCCCCACCCACGCCATAAACACTGGGGTCAATTACATTGGATACCAGGATATTGGTAAACCCGCCCCACCCACGCCATAAACACTGGGGTCAATTACATTGGATACCAGCATATTGGTAAACCTGGCCCACCCACCCCATATTATTGATTGCCAATTCTCGATTATTCTCGGATAGTTGATTAAGCAGATAATCGAGTTGTGTATTATGATATCAATAGTTGCCCACAAATCACTATTATCTAAAGCCGGGATAATTTTATGATCGAAATTCGGCCTAGTGGCGATCGCGGCCAAGTAAAGTTAGACTGGCTAGATAGTCGCCATACCTTTTCCTTTGGTCAATATTATGATCCCAATCATATTAGTTTCGCTACCCTGCGAGTAATTAATGAGGACCATATCCAACCCAGAGGCGGATTTAAAACCCACTCCCATCAAGATATGGAAATCATTACCTATGTGTTATCGGGGACCCTAGAACACCAAGATAGCCTCGGTAATGGTTCGGTAATTCGACCGGGAGAAGTGCAACGGATGACTGCAGGAACTGGCATTTATCATAGCGAATTTAATGGGTCGGAAACTCAACCAGTTCACCTGTTGCAAATTTGGATTATTCCTAATGAAAATGGACTCCCCCCTAGCTATGAACAAAAAGCCTTTTCTGAGGCTGAACAGTGGGGTCAACTGCAATTATTGGGTTCTCCTGACGGTCGGAATGGTTCGGTCACTATTCATCAGGATGTGGAACTATATGGGGCTAAATTAACTACCGAAGATGACCAGATAAATTATACCATAAAACCGGGAAGAGTTGCCTGGATTCAAATAGCTAGGGGTTCGGTAGTTTTAGGCGATCGCACTCTCAGTCAGGGAGATGGAGTCGCCATAACTCCCGCCGCCGATGAAACCCATATAATCCGATTAACCGGCACATCAGACCCGGCGGAAATCCTGCTATTTGATTTAGCCGTACCCTCAGATTATACCAACTAGAATATCATGGAAACAACACCCAAAATTTTGGCATTTGCTGGCAGTAAACGCGAGGCTTCTTTGCATAAAAAACTGGTCAAAATTGCTGCCGAAGGAGCCAGACAAGCCGGGGCGGAAGTTACTTTTATCGACTTCCAAGATTTGCCGATGCCCCTGTTTGACCAAGACTTGCAAGACCGGGAAGGATTACCGGAAACGGTGCTGCAATTTAAGCAATTATTAAAAACCCATCACGGCTTTTTAATTGCCTCTCCCGAATACAACAGTTCAATTACTCCTTTACTGAAAAATGCGATTGATTGGGCTTCCCGTTCAGAACCGGGAGAACCCCCTTTAGCCTTAACCTGTTTTCGCGGAAAAGTAGCTGCTTTAATGGCAACTTCTCCGGGTGGTTTAGGAGGTTTAAGGGGCTTGTTTCATGTGCGGTCTATTTTAGAAAGTATTGGTGTCTTAGTAATTCCCGAACAGAAGACTTTACCCAATGGCTATCAGATTTTTGACACCGATGGCAATCTGAAAGATGAACAACAACAGCAAGATGTGTTAAAATTAGGAGAGAGCCTTACTTCCCTACTTAAAAAATTGCTGTAAATATCCCCTTGAAATGGGGGTGCGTCAGAGATGATTTCCGCCTGACTTTATGCTTCAGGTCTGACGCTACCCCGAAGGGATGCCTATCTGGATTTAGTCAAAATGGTAATAAACTCATATGAGTTTTGAAATAAGCGCTGAACCTCTAAGGGAAAATTAAGGTGGTTTTTCAGGGAAACCAAGAAATCCAAAAAGTTCCGAGACTCCCACACATGGAAATGAATGCTAAAATCGCGTTTAATTAACTTTTTGACAATATCCTGAACCTGAGATTTATCAGTTTCTTTAAGCACTAATTCCGCCCATTCTTGATAGTGACTGACCTTAGAATTGTCGGGGCCTTCCTGATAATCTTTCAACAGATGTTCAAAGGAAGTAATAGGCCGATCGCTATCAAAAGAGTAGCGTTTGTCGGGAACCGCCAGATAGAGAATCCCGCCTTTTTTGAGAACCCGGAGTAGATTTTCAATGGTGGTAATCGGGTCTTGACAATGTTCAATAAAATGATTAGCAATGACAAAATCCTGGCTGGCTTCCTCAACAGTTTGGAGATGTTCTCCATTGTCAATAATATCAACCTCCACTAGAGGTTCATCAGCCAACTCAGGATAATGCCGTCTGAGGTCTGCTACCGAGAGGCGATCGACATATTTAATTCTGGCAGTTTCTGGTAAAGCTAGAGGGTGATTAAGCGCCCCCACTTCAATGCCATCTCCATGGAGATACTGATTAGCAAAAAATCTACGATACTGATACAGTAAGGGTTCCGCCTCTATAGTTTCCGTTGACATGGTTTCAATCGCCAAAATACTGTCGGGGACGTGGTGATTGTAGCTGAATTTAGTGTACGATCGCTAGAGAAATTGGCCATTGAGGAAATAGTAAATAGTGGTAATGGAACCCGGAGAGAGTCCTTTGTCTTTGACCCCAGATGAAACTAAAGCGATCGCACCGCCGCCGCACTTTATAATTATCGGAACCCAGAAAGGCGGGACAAATTCTCTGTATCAGTATCTCTGTCAACATCCGCAAATTATCCCCGCAGCCAGCAAAGAAATTCACTATTTCACCCTCAACTACCATCAACCACCCCAGTGGTATCAATCCCAATTTCCCCGCCTACCTCACCCCCAGCAACTAACTGGGGAAGGGTCGCCCTATTATTTATATCATCCCGCAGTTCCCCAGAGACTGCACCAGTATTCTCCCCAGGTGAAACTAATTGTGCTACTGAGGAACCCCGTAGACCGGGCCATTTCTCACTATTACTGGGAAGTGAAGCTAGGCTGTGAACCCCTATCCTTAGAAAAAGCGATCGCAGCGGAAGCCGGGCGGCTGGAAGGGGAACAAGAAAAACTCAGCGCCAACGGAACCTATTACAGTTTCAACCATCAACACTATAGTTACCTTGACCGAGGTATCTATGTCCAACAATTACAAAGATGGATGGCCATATTTCCCAGAGCCCAATTTCTGATTATCCGCAGTGAAGATCTATACACCCACCCCGACACCGTAGTTAACCAAGTATTTAACTTCCTAGACCTTCCCCCTTATCACCAAGGCAACTACAATCGCTACAATGCTGGGAACTATTCCCCAGTTTCCCCGCAGTTGCGCGAACAATTGGAGGCTTACTTCCAACCCTACAATCTCAAACTACGAGAATTTCTAGGCCAAGATTTAGGTTGGGATAGTCACGAGAAGTTAAACCTGTCAACTTTACCCCCCCAGGAGGTTAAACCCAAAACCGTGAGCGATACCATGAAAATAGACTATGAAGGCGCTTGGGATGACTACGCCCAAACGTGGGTAAGTACCAACCCCGACTTTAATCATATCGGTGATGAGTGGATTGGTAAAGCAGCAGGAGCGGCCCAATCACGGGCTGAGTATGAGCAAATTATAGAAAATACATTTATCGCCCCGTATATCCAGAAACAGCATAGAGTGCTAGAAATTGGCATTGGCGGCGGTAAAACAGCAGCCCTACTGCTGAAATATTGCGATCGCCTTACCTGTGCGGATATCTCCCATGAAATGTTAAAAGCTACCCGCGATCGCCTGGGAGAAGACAGAGTAAACTATGTAAAACTAGATGGCATTACCCTAGACCGCATTCCGCCAGCCTCCCTGGATGTATGTTTCTGTTATGACACCATGGTTCACATCGAACCCCGTGATATTTTTAACTATCTAACCCGCATTCCACCCCTACTAAAAGGCGATCGCCTGTGTATATTCCACCACACCAACACCCTCAGTGACCTCGGTTGGCAGAAATTCCTAGTAGATTGGGATCAGAACCTGCTGGGACGTAGACAAGGAACCGCCTTTTCCATAATGACCGACAACCTGATGGCTAAATTTCTCAGCCATATCGGCTACGAAATCTTACACAAAGACACCACCACCGTACCCCGTGACTGCGTTTGGATCTGTCGCGCCCCCGTTTCCCCCACAGTCAGTATCACTTCATAGCCCAACTATTTCTTGATTATGCGAGCATTATTCCTACATCCCAACTTTCCCGCCCAATATCGACATATTATCACCGCCCTGGGTGCAGACCCCAATAATCAAATCATTTTCGGTACCAAATACGAACGCCCAGAATGGAAAATTCCCGGAGTTACTAAAGCCCTATTCACCCCCAACCGGGACAGCGCCCCGGAAACTCACCAATATTTGCGGGGAATAGAAAGTGCTGTAATATATGGTCAAGCCGTCTATCGGATGGCTGAGAAACTCAAATCCATGGGTTTTGTTCCCGATATCGTCTGCGGTCACTCCGGTTGGGGTCCCACCCTCTTCATCAAAGAGGCTTTTCCCGATACCCCTTTACTGTGTTATTTCGAGTGGTTTTATAAGGCTAAAGGTTCCGATGCCGACTTTGACCCCGCCGACCCCCTCACCGTTGATGATATGGCTAGGATTAGAGTCAAAAATTGCCCGATTTTAATTGACCTATACTCCTGTGATTGGGGGATTTCACCCACCTATTGGCAGCGATCGCAATTTCCCTCGGAACTCCAATCGAAAATCTCCGTCATTCATGACGGCGTAGATACCACCTACTTTAAACCCGACCCCAGCGCTAAATTGGTACTACCTAATTTAGACTTGAGTCAAGTTGATGAGATAGTCACCTATGTAGCGCGTGGTATGGAACCTTATAGGGGTTTTCCAGAATTTATCGAAGCCGTGGCGTACATACAGGAAAGACGACCAAACTGCCATGTAGTAGTTGTCGGATCCGAGAGAGTTTGCTACGGTAAATCCTTACCCAATGGCATGAGTTACAAAGACAAAATGCTGGCTCAGATCCCCCTGGATCTATCTAGGATTCACTTTGTCGGTCCCTTGCCCTATGGCCAATACCTGAAAGTGATTCAAGCCTCTGCAGTCCATGTATACTTAACTCGACCCTTTGTATTGTCTTGGTCTATGATAGAAAGCCTTTCCACCGGTTGTCTAGTCATTGGTTCCGACACCCCCCCTATTCGGGAGGTGATTCAAGATGGCTACAACGGCTTACTGGTCGATTTCTTTTCCCCCAAACAAATCGCCGACCGGGTTGATGAGGTATTAGACCACCCCAACCGCATGGCAGATTTGCGAGTCCGAGCCAGGGAAACAGTCCTAGAGCGTTATGATCTGTCCAAATTGTTGTCAAAACAACTGCAACTGATCGAACAAGTCGCTCAAAAATCCCAGCCCACCTCTGGGGAACAGATTTCCTCCCAGCCAGTCATTGCATAGGCGATCAAGGTTTCCCTAACCGGAAACTTTGACCCCAGATTATCTAATTTGGGTGCAGCGAAGTTGGTGGTCAGAAATAACATATAATTCCCATCAAATAGACCTGTGAGCTAGACGAAAAAAGGAGGAGTTCCCGGCCATAAAATCATATCTGAGCGAAATCTTATCACCGTGCTTATAACACCGTTTTCGGCTCAAACTGGCTGAAATCAGGAGTGGGCAGGAACATAGTAGCGATATATTTCGTCCCAACAGCAAAAGTAGCCAAGATAATCTTAATGATTACAAGACAATTCTGGAGAAATTGATCCAAGAACCAACCATAATACACCCAAGCAATCCTAACCACACTACAGACATTGTAGACAGAACAGTGGGGAAGGGACTAGACTTGCTGAGGTAAAAAGGTTAAACTACTGCGGAACAATCTCTGGTGTTTCAGGCAGTGTCTGTAGTCCCAACGGATCAAAAAACATCATTGCGGAGGAGTGAAACAAAATGACATCTGGAAGAGGTCCAACCTTTTTAACTAGCGGACCTGATCAATATAATCAGGACGCACCTTTTGCCCCTAGACCAGACACAATCCTGGGTCTTGGAGGAAACGACACCATTTTCACCTCAACCCTGGGAGGTAGTCTGGTTTATGGAGATAGCCTAGTTGGCAGTGACGTTAGTGGAAATGATGTCCTGGTAGCTCGTGGCCCCGATGATACCCTATTTGGTGGCCCTGGTAATGACTCTCTGTTAGGTCGTGCTGCTGGGGTGGCTTTAGTGGGTGGAGACGGTCGCGATACCATCGTCGCTGAACTACCAGCAACCCTGTATGGAGGAGCCGGAAGAGACTTGCTAGTTGCAGTCGCTGGCGGCAACCTCATGTTTGGGAATCAGGATGAAGACACGATATTAGGTGGTTTGCAGGGTAATGACACCATCTACGGGGGTAAAGGAAATGACCGAATCGGTTTCTACAACGCCTCTGGTCAGAGCAATGTTGGTCTAGCGGTTCCCCCTGCCGTTGGTGGTGCTAACCAAGGTAACAACTGGGTTAACGGCAACATTGGCAATGACACGATTGTTGGGATCAACAGAGGAGATAGTCTCTATGGTGGTCAAGATAACGACTTCATTGTGGGAGTTGGCAGCGGCTCGTACCTTTCTGGGGATCAAGGTAACGACACCCTAGCAGCTGCAAACATCCTCAGAATTCAAGACCCTAGGGCATATGGACAGGTTACTGGTATTGGCCCATCCGCTTTTGATCCTCTGACCCAGAGTGTTGTTACCCCCTTTGATACTGAGCCCTCCCTGATTGGTATCACCCAAGTAACCATGGTGGGTGGTGCTGATGACGATTCAATTAGTGCTGGTAACAATTTAATTATGGGCCCCATCGGCAGATTCGGAGAAGGCCAGAACTCCCTAGTTGGTGGTGCTCGTAACGATACGATTATGAGTTTTGCCGCTGAGGATACCCTATTGGGCGGCGACGGAGATGACTTCCTATCCACTAACCGCTCAAACATACGAACCACCCAGGGTAATAGTTCCCTACCAGGTTTTGCGGGAGGTAGCATCCTAGATGGTGGTAAAGGTAACGATACCTTAGTATCTGCATTTTTGGGTGACTCCCTATTTGGTGGTGAAGGCAATGATAGCCTGGTGGGGCAACTCTTCAGTTTGATGGACGGTGGCAGTGGCAACAACACCCTGGACGGTCGCCAGTGGTTTAACACCAATACTATTCCCCAAGAGATTACCGTTAGCCTGTTTGGTGGGGCTGGTAATGACTTAATTCACGCCGTAGATCCTACCCGTGAGGCTCCTGATGTAGGTGAAGGGGGGTTGCCTGTTGGTGACGATACTATCACTAACGTTATCGCTGGTGGCTCTGGTAACGATACCATTGTATTGGGAACTACCAATGACATCTTGTTATCTGATACTGCCAATATGCTGGGTGATGACAGTATCACTGCAGCTAATCTTCAATTCTTTAGCGAAGGTAATGAGGGCGTAAGCATTACCAACCTTGAGGGTAACAATACCATTGAGGGTAGTAGGGGCAATGACCTGATTGTTACCGGATCAGGTAATGACCTGCTGTTAGGTGGCGATGGCAATGATACTCTCATCGGTGGCGGTGGTGATGATACCCTCGAAGGTGGCTCCGGTAAAAACATCTTATTTGGTGGTGAGGGTAACAACCAGTTCGTCTATCGGTCGCTTGCATCGGTAACACCTGATGATCCTGAATCTGACGTTTTTGCGGATGTAGACTTTATTACCGACTTTAATCAAGGTGGTAATGACCGACTGGTGTTTTTCAGAGACTCTAGCAGAGACCCTAACACTGGTTTAGATGTTCCTGGCTTTGGCTTTGCTCCGCTTCCGGGAGTATCTATCAATCGACTTGGAGACAGCCAGTTTATTGTCTTGGAAACTGGCGTTTATCAGGATTCGGATGCGAACATTAATACCCCAGTGCTAATTTATGAACAAGAGTTTGGTGTGCTGAAGTACGATGAAAACGGCAGTCTGGACGAAGGAGTATTTTTTGTTGCTGTGTTCAATCAGTTCCCGGATGGAACCTTCCCGGTTCTTAGCAACAATGACTTTCTGATTATTTAGTGACATAGGGGTTGAGGAGCGATAGGCGATTGGGGGTGGCGTAAGCTACCAAAAACCAAAAGCGATCGCTTCTATCCCTGAAAAAGGCAAGACCTAAATCAATTCCCCCTATTCGGGGGAATTTTATTTTTATTTCGGAATTAACTGGTCATTTGTGGGCTACAATCGGGGAATGCTTCATCTAACTTACGAGTGTAAATTATGGCATGACCTACAGCCTCAGAGTTGCGGATATCCCTACGAGTGAGAGACCCCGTGAAAGATTAATGGCTTTGGGACCCCAAAGCCTCTCTACGGCAGAATTAATAGCGATTTTGCTGGGAACAGGTCAGGGAAAAGGGAAACTCTCGTCGGTTGGTCTGGGACAATACATATTAAAGGAACTCAGCCAGTATCAGAAAGATCCCCTCTCCGTGATGCCAAATATCAGCGTCACGGAACTTACTAAAATTGACGGAGTAGGTCCGGCTAAGGCTACCACTATCCTAGCTGCGATCGAATTGGGAAAGCGAGTCTTTCTATCTAAACCCCCGGAATTGACGGTCATTGACAGTCCCCTGGTGGCTGCTAATGCTCTCAGCCATAATTTGATGTGGCAGACACAAGAAAGATTTGCTATCTTGTTAATGGATGTGAAAAACCGCCTATTGGGAACTAAGCTGTTGACCATAGGAACGGCTACAGAAACCCTGGCTCATCCCCGTGACATTTTCCGGGAGGTACTCAAACACAATGCCACCCGTCTGATTATTGCTCATAATCACCCTTCAGGAAATGTTGAACCTAGTTATCAAGATCTTGAGTTGACCCGCCTACTTCTGGAAGGGGGTCAATTATTGTCTTTACCTATCCTGGACCACCTGATTTTGGGGAATGGTAATTATGGGAGTATTCGCCAAAAGACAAAGTTATGGGAAGAATACCCCCAAGGAGACTAGGGAATTATTTGTCGGAAATGGGGACTGATTCATTAATCAGTAAACCGACGGGGAAATACTGGAGAATTTGACTTACGAGAATGTTGGGACTGGCGGCTATGTCATGATTGACGATCGCTTCATGCCAATTAGACCCACTACCTTCTGGAACAATTATAGCCGTATCTCCCCAAATATCACCTAGGGGAAATTGGGGGGGTTCTATAACATCGGTCAAAAACCTCGGTACAATGGCGATCGCTGTCTGTTTACCATGACTGCGCCCTAAAGCTATAATGCGATCGCTATATTTACCAGTTACGGCTACAGGTTGATAGTCTCCCTGTTGGAATACCTCCAGATATTCCTGTCTGGCTTGTAAAACCCGCGCAATTAAAAACAACTTTAAACGACCATCTTCCCAAGTCGCCATTAAATCATCAATTAAATTCTCCATTCCCGTGCGCGATCGTCGCTTAATTTCCTGGAGATAGGACAGGCGACCATCAAAATCGACGGGACGACGGTTGTCTGGATCAACTAAACTTAAATCCCATAATTCTGTCCCCTGATAAATATCGGGTAGTCCAGGACTGATTAACTTGAGTAGAGTCTGAGACAGGGAATTAAACACGCCATAAAAAGCGACTTTTTCTTGGAAGGGTCGGAACTCCTGCCAAAATTTATTATCCTCCGAGAAATCCAGGATTTGCTCGACAAAATTCACAAAGCCATTTTCATAATCAGTATCTGGTCGTAACCAAGCCGTATGTACTTTAGCTTCCCGGACTGCTTTAACGACATAATCTTTAATCCGTTGGATATACTCAGGATATTCTTCTTCTAGGAAGGGGAAAGAACCGACCAAAGTCTGATAGAGGAAATATTCATCATTGCGATCGGGAATTATCTTGCTATCAATTTTGGTTTTATGAACAAGGTTCAACTGTGACCAAACCTTCACCCTTTCTTCCCACTGATCAGGTATTTCTGAAATGACATTTAAACGCGATCGGACATCTTCCCCTCGCTTGGTGTCATGGGTAGCCGTCGCATTCATGGCATGGGGCCAACTGTCCAGACGTTGCTGATTAAACTGGTGGAATTCTTCCAGAGAAATACCGAAATGATTAGGCGCACCTCCCACCTCATTTAACGCCAAAAATCGGTAATAAACATAAAACAGAGTATCTTCAATTCCCTTAGCCGTTAACGGACCGGAAAACTGCTGCAATTTCATCACAAAACGCAGCCACAACTGTTGATTTTCCTCACTCAAAAACTCATCATAATCAAGAAACAGGAACTTTTCCATCAAATTAAGCTCATTCAAAAGTTCCGGCAATTTCCCCTTAGCTTCCCGAATCGCCTGTTGCACATAGGCGCGGTCATCGTCTCCCACACCTTCCTGATTAATATAAGTCCGATAGACCGGAAACCTGACCAAAAACTCCATAATCGCAGTTTTTAGACCTACTAAAGTGAAATCTCGTCCGTAGCGATAATCACCACAAACCCGCTTGAGTAACTGTGCCAAATTATCAGCATCTCCCGCCAAATTCTTATCAGCAATTAGCCGTTTTTTCGCGACCAATAAATCATTATAATCTCTGGCAAGTCCGGTCATTTGGGCATAGATTTGATTAAACCTTTCCTGATTTTTACTCTGGCAAAATAAGCCATTGACATAATTCAAAAACTCATAACCACTGGTTCCCTGAATCGGCCAGTTAGCGGGTAATTTTTCCTCTAATTCCAGGATTTTTTCAACGACAATATAAATCTCTCCGGTTTTTTCCCGCAGCCAGCGCAGATATTGAACTGGGTTATAAAGTCCATCAATATGGTCAATTCTTAATCCGGTAAATTTACCGGACTTGACAAACTCACCAATTAAATCATGGGTGCGTTGAAAAACCTTATAATCTTCGACCCTAACACAAATCAATTCATTAACGGTAAAAAAGCGGCGATAGTTTAATTCTTCTGCGCCGACCTTCCAAAATGACAGGCGGAAAAATTGATCAGATAACAGGTTATCCAAGAGATTAAAAGTCTCCCTTTTCCCGGTATCCCCATTAAAGAAATCAAGATTTTCGTCAATGAATTTCTGAATCTCTGGATTATCTTGATAAATTTCCCACAGCAGTTTTTTGACAAATTCCGCCTGGTCTCGTCGCTGCTGGCTAGAGGTTTCGGAGGGAATATTTTTGAGGATATACAGAACCCCCAACAATTTAATTACATCAGGGTGACGGTTTCCTAGGGTTTGGGAAAGGGTGTTAATTTTATAGCTGATGAGGGTAGCATAGGATTCAATTCTGAGGGGGAATTTGAGATGGTAATAATTGACACTTAACCCGGATTCATTATAGGAAAGTTTCAACTCTCCGTTTTCTAAACAGTTGCCATAAAAGTCTCCTAATAATGGCGCTAGGACTCGTCCTTTGATGTTCTCATAAGCTTGATCCCAATCAATTTCAAAATAATCAAAATATTCGGAATCTGGCCCATGTTCTAACACATCCATCAATAGCTTATTTTCGCTATCATAAGCCATGTGGTTAGGGACGATATCTTGAACCCATCCCATGTCGCGTTTTTGGATTTCTTCGATTAACTCATCAAAGGTTTCTGGGGAACCTAATTCGGGGTTAATTTGGTTGGGGTCAACGACATCATAACCATGGGTACTACCACTTCTGGCTTTAAAAATTGGGGAAGCATAGATATCGGAAATGCCTAATTCTTGCAGGTAAGGGACAATTTTTTGGGCATCTTCAAAATCAAAATTAGGGTTAAATTGGATTCTGTAGGTAGCAACAGGAATACGCATAATTTATGTCGAGGGAAGTAGTAGTTGACTGAATGGATGTTTAACAGTTGTAGAGGATACAACTTTCGGGGTTTAGGGTAATTTCCTGGGAATTGTTAATGGTATCAGGAAGATGAGAACCTGGACCCATCCATATAGAATCAGAGGAATCTAACTTTTTGCGCCAAGTTTGACCAGAATTTTGGAAATGGTAGGTGACTGGTTGTGTATTAAAGTTCAATATACACAAAATTTGAGAGTTATCAGTCCACCGATGGGAAGATATTAGTTTTTGGGATTCGTCGCTGGTGACTTTTTGGCTTTGGCGATCGCCTTTTTTAATAGCGGGAATCTCATGGCGTAGGCTAATCAGTTTTTGATAGAAACCTAAGAGGGTTTTATGGTGTCCCTGGCTGCGTTTTTCCCAATGGAGAATAGATTGCTTAAAGGTCTCAATACTTTGGGCATCTGGGGGTTCTCCGACGGCGTGAAACTCCTCAAATTCCGATTTTCTCCCCTGGCGAACTGCCTCAATTAAATCGGGGTCACTGTGACTGATAAAATACAGAAATGGGGCGGTTTCTCCGTACTCTTCGCCCATAAATAACATAGGAATATAGGGAGATAACAATACCGTGGCGGCGGCTAATTTTAGGGCTTCCAAGGATGCCAGTTGAGACAACCTTTCTCCTAACATCCGGTTGCCAATTTGGTCATGATTTTGACAGCATACCACAAATTGAGAGGGAGGGCGCGAGCCTGCATAACTACCATGATAGCGATCGCGATTAGGGGAATAATCCCAGGAGTAGACAAAACTCTCGGATAGGGCTTTAGCCAAATCGGCACATTTGCCAAAATCCTTATAATACCCGGTCAAATCTCCGGTAATTAAGGTTCTCAAAGCATGGTGAAAATCATCACTCCATTGGGCATCAATCCCATAACCTCCCAGGTTTTTGGGGTTAATAATTCTCACGTCATTTAAATCACTTTCAGCGATTAGGTAAAACTGGCGACCCTGTGCCTCAGATAGTGCGGCTACCCGGTCGGACATTTCCTCTAAAATATGTTTAGCGCCAAAGTCATAAATAGCATGAATTGCATCTAATCGCAGCGCGTCAATATGATAATCGCGGAACCAATAGAGAACATTCTCTAAGACGAAATTCCGCACCCCCGGACTACCCGCATCATCATAGTTAATGGCACTTCCCCAGGGTGTTTGATATTTAGAAGTAAAATAATGTCCGAAATCACGGGTATAATTCCCCTCCGGTCCGAAGTGGTTATATACCACATCCAAAACCACAGCCATTCCCTGTTTATGACAGGCATTAACGAGAGCTTTTAATCCTTCTGGTCCCCCATAGGAAGTCTGAACACCGTAGGGATAAACGCCATCATAACCCCAGTTCCGACTACCAGGAAACTGGGAAACCGGCATTAATTCAATGGCGGTAATTCCTAACTCTAATAATTCGGGAATGCGGGAAATAACAGCTTGAAAAGTACCCTCTGGGGTAAAAGTGCCAACGTGCAATTCATAGATAATTAAATCAGCCAGCGGGACTCCTGACCAGTTGCTATCTTCCCAATGAAAGCCATGATGATCAACTACCTGAGAGGGTCCGTGTACATCTTCTGGTTGCGACTGAGAGGCGGGGTCAGGTCGAATGGTATCGCCATCAAGTTGATAACGATAGCGAGTCCCTGGTGGTACATCAGAAACGGTCACCCGCCAGTATCCCTGAGAATCCTTAGTCATGGGAACTAGCCGAGGTGATGGTGTCTCGATTTGCAGATTGACAGTTTCTCGAAGGGGGGACCAGACGACAAATTCACAGCGATCGCCTCCTAGATAGTTGGCACCTACTTTCATAGTCTTAGCTCGCAGTTCAGGTTTACAATTTAGGTTCGGACTCCGGGATTTTTACGGGTAGGGATACCTCCATAGGTTGAGTAGTTTCTGAGGGGATAGACTCAGCAGCAGAGTGACCAAATTTGAACTTATCAGCCAAGATATCTCTCTGATTGACCAGATAGATACTGACCAAGGTTAATCCCACCCCCATTGACTGTAAAGGAGTGAGTACCTCTCCCAAAAACAGATTACCAAATAGCAGGGCAAAAATAGGGGTTAGGAAAGTGAGGGAACTGAGGCTAGTTAGGGAACCACTAGAAGCGAAATAAAAGAATAAGCCATAAGCGATCGCACTACCAAAAATAGTCGAATAAGCGATCGCCATCCAACCGCCGCCATCAATATTAACCCATTGGTCAGCTTCCCAGCCACCGGACAACATAAATAGAGGCAAACCGCCAATAATCATGTGCCAACCCGTCCCCACCACCGGGTCACAGTGGCGACACACTCCCCGGACTAAAACCGTCCCCACCGCCATTGACAAAGCGGCCAATAGCATCAACCATTCCCCACTTTCTAATATTGGCGAGGTGACCATTTGTTCTGCTGGTAGTAAGTTAAACCACCCCAAAATCAACTGATCCGGTAAACCGATGGCACTAATACCAATCACCCCAATGACCAACCCTAACCATCCCCAAAAGCGGATGCTTTCATTAAACAGCCACAGACAGAGAATGGCTACCGCCAGAGGTTGGGTGTCAATCATCACCGAACCCAAACCCGCATTAGTTCTCACCAGTCCCTCAGCCAGGAATCCTTGAAATAAAGCGCCATCGACCAAAGCAAATAAGCCAATCCATAACCAGGCTTTCCAGGTTTTAGGTTGAGGTCTTCCTTGGATTAAGCAAAATAACAGAACCAACACCCCCGCCGGAACCAATCTCATCCCCGCCATAAATAGGGGTGTAGTGTGGGGAATTACCCCTTTCATGGCTACCATTGCCGTACCCCACAGGAAAAATGGCGCGATCAGCAATAATGGTTTCAAGGGTAAATCCGTGTTGGTCTGCTTTGTTAGCATTGGCAAGTTTTCTCCCAGGAATCTTTGAAGTTTGCACTCACCCGATTTCGTTGGGGGTGAGTTGTGCTATTTATAGCAGTAGACACAAGATGAAACCTAGATGGTGGCCTTTTGATGTCCGGTGTTCCCGATTCCCTGTCCGCTGCTATATGTAGTTTTGTTAAGTTACTGTTTCTATGATAGGGGTTAACTGCCAAAAAGTCTACTTTAGCTGAGAACATCGGCTAAGACAGCCCCCCGTGGGATTATACTTAAATAAGGTGGCTGTACTCCTCGATATATACGAGGTGTTTAGCTTTAGCCCATTTTAGCTGTTTGCTGGTCTCGGCGATACCCGTCCCATTTGATTAAGCCCCAAAAGTTCATGATTTGGCCATTTAAGTCTCGTTTTCGTAAACAAATTGCTCGCATCGAAATTAGTGGTGCTATTGCTGGTGATACCCGCAAGCGGGTTTTAGAGGCACTGAAAACCGTTGAAGAACGGAAATTTCCCGCGCTACTGCTGAGGATTGATAGTCCTGGCGGCACAGTTGGCGACTCCCAGGAAATTTATAGCGCCCTTAAATCTTTAAGAAAAAAAGTCAAAATTGTGGCTAGTTTTGGTAATATTTCTGCCTCTGGTGGTGTTTATATTGGCATGGGGGCTGAACATATTATGGCTAATCCTGGCACTATTACAGGCAGTATTGGTGTAATTTTGCGGGGAAATAACTTAGAAAGACTACTGGAAAAAGTTGGCGTTTCTTTTAAGGTCATAAAATCAGGACCTTATAAGGATATTTTAGCTTTTGACCGGGAATTAACGGAACCAGAACAGCAAATTCTTCAAGAATTGATTGATACGAGTTATCAACAGTTTGTCAGCACTGTGGCTGAGTCTCGAAATTTGGAAATTGAGGCGGTGCGATCTTTTGCTGATGGGCGCATTTTTACGGGAGAACAAGCCCTACAGTTGGGGGTGATCGATCGCTTGGGGAGTGAAGAAGATGCGCGTCGATGGACAGCGGAAATGGTCAATCTTGACCCGGATAAAACTGAATGCTGTACCCTGGAAAAGCCGAAATCTTTATTAAATCGGGTTCTCAGTAATAATCTGGCGGCGACTAACAGGATCTCGGATGCCCGAAATTGGGTAGAATTTGAGTTGTCTACCAGTGGTTTACCCCTGTGGCTGTATCGACCTTAAACATTCCCACGCAGGGGGTTAAGCAATCACAGGCGAGGTGGTGTTTGACCACCCGTTAACCTATACTACTAAGCATCATAGGAGGATTTGGCGTGGAGTGGCAAGTTCGAGCGATTCGTGGCGCGACGACAGTTAGGGAAAATTCCATTGACGCAATTCGCGAAGCGGTGACGGAACTACTGGATGAATTGGAAACTCGCAACCAGTTAGATCCAGAACAGATTATCAGTACGACTTTTTCTGTGACTCGCGATTTGGATGCGATTTTTCCGGCGGCGATCGCCAGAGAACGTCCCCACTGGCAAAATGTTCCTCTGTTGGATGTCCAGCAAATGTATGTCAAGGGTAGCCTAGAACGCTGTATTCGCGTACTCGTTCATGTCAATTTTCCCAGCCACAAAACTCAAGTACATCATCCCTATTTACGAGGTGCAAAAAACCTCCGCCCTGACTGGAGTTTAACATCCTTAAATCATTGATCAAATCATGCCCCAGCCAGGGGAAATGGTGCGTCAGTTGTTGATCACCGGGTTGTCATGGCGATTTCCTGGCTTTGACGCACCCTACCATCCTACGAGTTGGAGGATAGAGACCCTAGGGGTTTTTGGGTGGGAATACCAACAGGACGGGGAAAGCGATCGGGTGTGGGTTTAATTTTCCGTAAATAGACGCAGTGGCGGACACTTTCGGTTACAGGAGTGACAAAGGATTCCACGGAGTCTAGTTTACCGCCCAAGGGAGCGATCGCATTTTGTAGCTCCTGCTGTTCTGGGGGGGTCCATTGACCGCGATATAGTACCGCCACGCCGCCAATTTTGAGTAGGGGTAAACTATATTCAGCCGCCACGGTAGCAGCAGCGACAGCGCGTAAGACGACCAGATCATAACTTTGGCGATGGTCGGACTGTTGAGCGATCGCTTCTACCCGTCCCAAATAGGGGATAGCATTTTCCAGACCCAGACGAGGGATGAGAGTTTGTAAAAAAGCAATTTTCTTACCGGTACTATCAAGCAATGTAACTTCGGCTGTGGGAATAGCGATCGCGATCGGAACACCAGGAAAACCCGCGCCAGTACCAATATCAATCACCCGCAAAGGCAATTTATCCCCGGACAACCAGGGTACGACCCCCCGCAAAGAATCCCATAAATGCTTTTCCCAAAACCCCACCGGATCAGTAATGCGGGTTAAATTAAGCCGTTGATTACCCGCCAAAATCTGCTCATAGAGTACATTAAACATTTCCAGTTGGCGATCGCTAGGTATCCAACCCAGAGTTTCCCAACCTTCCGACTGAATTTCCCCCAAACCCAATTCCTCCAACACTATCGTTACACCACAGCCGGATCAACATTTTTCAGCAAAGTCTGCGGATCAGCAGGTTGCAAATTGCCATGATCAAGTCGCCAACAACAATCTGCAATTTCCAACAGATCCCCCGCATCATGGGTAACAACCAATAAAGTCCAGTGAGATTTTAACTTGTCCAGCAAAGCCACCAACTGCCGCCGCATTGACCAATCTAAACCCGCTGTCGGCTCATCTAACATCAATAAATGAGGTTGTCTGATTAATTGTACCGCTAAGGCTAACCGTCGCTGCTGTCCGCCACTGAGGGAATGGGGAGCCTTTTCTAAAGATAGACTCTCTAACCCCACTTCCCCCAAAGCATTTTGCATCATATCGAGTCTGATTTCTGGGTGTCCCAGTCGCAACTCTTCCAAAATCGAACCACCGCAGAAATGTCGCTCCGGGAACTGAAACACTAAACCCGCGAGTTGTGGTAGTTGTTCAGAAGTTAACTCCTGTTCACGCCAGCGAATATCCCCTTTCGTTTTTTGAGCCAGACCCGCTAAAATTTCTAGTAATGTACTTTTACCAGAACCGCTACGGCCCACAATCAAGCCTAACTGTTGCGGAGGCAGTTCTAAATTAATATTATTCAGAATGGGAGCATTGCAGGCGGCCGGATGATAAAGCAAATTTCTGATATATAGCATTTGGAGGAATTCTAAATGTTACTCAAACCTATCAATCCTGGCACCAACTAGGTGCAGATGATAGCATGACTCGATTAACCTAGGGGCTGAATTTTGGCAAAACTCCAGCCCATTAGCATTTTCAAGGAAAGATCCCTATGATTAGCTTATCAAATCTTATAAAATCCATTCACCCCAAAACTATCACCCTGTTTGGTATTACCCCTATTGCGATCGCTCTGTTATCTTTAACTGCTACTGCGGCTGACCCCTTCCGCACTAATAATCCTAGGGTTATGGGTGAACAAACCGAAGCCGCCTTTCGGGCTATGTTTGAGCGAGGACACTATGTTGAGGCGCAAAAGTACCTCAAACAGGCTGAACAGCTTGGTACTAACGAACCAATGGTTTTTGCTCTCCAAGCCTCTCTAGCTTATCAGGCTCAAGACTGGGATGCTATGAAACGCTACGCCGACCGAACTCTGCAAACTGCTCAATCTCTTATGGTTTCTGACCCTCTACGGGGAAATCTCTATATGGCGGTGGGTCATTTTTTACAGGGTGCTTATATTGTCCAAACTCAAGGAACTATTAAGGGGGCTCCCCAGGCTTTAAATAAGCTGCAAACTGTGCTACGATTGATGAATGCCGCCGAACAAATTGATCCTCAAGACCCAGAGCTAAATTTGCTCAAGGGATATATGGATTTATTTCTCGGTTTAAATTTGCCTTTTTCTGACCCCATGGCTGCTGTAGAGCGCCTGGAACGTTACGCAGGTCCTCGTTATCTCGCCCTTTGGGGAATTGCGATCGCCTATCGCGATCTTGACCAATTAGACCGGGCTTTAACTATTGTTAACCAAGCCTTAGAAGAAGTGCCTTTTCATCCAGAATTGTTCTATCTCAAGGCTCAGATTCTCGCCTCTCTCGGTAGGCAGAAAAATGACCCTCAGCTATTGAATGCTGCTTACCAGAGCTTTAGTGTAGCATTATCACAACCTGATCAACTTCCTAGGCTGACTGTCGCTCAGATTTTTTATGAGCAGTGCAAAACACTTAATAATATTGACAGCTTAGACCGCCCTTGTCATCCCCTACGCAATACCATCAGAGATTATAATAGTTTATGGGGACCTACTCAGTTACCGCCTTTATAACAGCCTGATCAACCCCCCCCCACTAAATCTATCTGCCTTTCCCCATAAGTCGCGGTTATTTTAGGTAATATCATGGCAGACTGGGGGTAAATATGCCTTAATCATGACCAAAAATAGAGAGGTTTCATCTGGTATCATGGATGTAAAGTTTAGAGAGTTTAATCAATTTGATGTCTGGATTTGGTTAAGGTTTAGCACCATTCCTTCCATGATAGAAAGACAGTATATTGAGGAGGTTTTTAATTCCTGGTTTTTGTTGGGAAAATTGGGGGGATTTAATGCCGAAAAATTGCAGGTGCAAGAAGTGGGGGTTGACCTCAATTATATGACTTATGAGAATGACAGAAATCATGATGCTATGATGGCACTCATGCACAATATGGGGGAAGTAGAATATGAGGGATTGTGGGCGCGTTGTTGGTTTGATTTGGGAACCAGTGATGCTTTGGCTTTGGATGTTTTGATTAATTCTTTGGAACAACTCAGCGAAGATTATGTCACGATAGAAGAGTTAATTATTGGGGGACAAAATCAAGATTGGCCGGTCTCAACGAATCGCCATGATCCTGATTTTGCTAACGATGGTATCTCTTGAATGCTGCCGATAAAATCTAATTAACTCAGAATCATGGCTAAACCGAAAATTAGGGTAATTGCATTAGGATTAATTGAGGATAACGATCGCATTTTGGTGTCTCAGGGATACGACCAGGAAAAACAAATAACCTTTTATCGTGCTTTAGGAGGAGGTGTAGATTTTGGCGAACATAGTCGAGATGCACTCCGACGAGAATTTCTCGAAGAACTCAACGCGGAAATTACTGATATAGAATACCTAGATTGCCTGGAAAGCATTTTCGTTTATAATGGTAGTCAGGGACATGAAATTATCCAACTGTATCGATGTAAATTTGCTGATCG
Source organism: Limnospira sp. (assembly GCF_051859755.1). Taxonomy (NCBI): domain Bacteria; kingdom Bacillati; phylum Cyanobacteriota; class Cyanophyceae; order Oscillatoriales; family Sirenicapillariaceae; genus Limnospira; species Limnospira sp. The sequence goes on along the minus strand of NZ_JBIMLI010000080.1, from coordinate 2,082 downwards.
CCAATTTTACCAACAGGAACAAATCCCATTTAAGGAAGGCGATCGCCAAAAATTAGCCCTCTGGGTTCCCGTGGAGAGATTTAAGTCAGGAGAAGCTCAACTTGTTCCTGAAGGCTTTATCAAATTCCTGGGATAGTCCTGTCCTTATACTCAATCGGTGATCAATCATGTCACATCAACAACACCATCAACATCAACATCAACATCAACATCACGACCACAACCATGATGTTGAAAAACAAGTTAACCCGATTATTGCCAAACTCAAGGCGATCGCCCAGCCGAGGGTGTGGGGACCCATTGGTGTGATTTCCCTAGTGAGTATATTTGTATGGGAAGTTTCAGAAAATCCCGAACTCTATCGGATTGACTGGGAACCGGAAACCTCCGAAAGCGGACTATCTCCGGAAGAATTGGCGATCGCTGCCGAAATTGACAGTTCAGGCTTACTACTCGAAGAGTTACGCCGAAACAACCCGGAGGATGTTAGCCTATTTAACAATCCTATCCAAGGCGGAGAAGACGTATTCGAGGAAGTTCGCCGCCGTAACTCTCGGTCCGATCAAAATACCCAAACCCAGAGTTCCCGAAATTTGCGATCGAGTGAAGCAACAACCACCCTACCTGAACCATTCCCCGAAACCACAGCCACCAGTCCCTTTAATGCTACCAGCCAGGCTCTGCAAAATGCCCAAAATACCCAAAATAATAGACCTGCATCCTTTGGTTTATTAGGGTGGGGAACCCCAGCTAACCAGGAGGACAATCAAGAAACCCTAACTAACTCCCCCTTAGCACCCACCCCACTACAGGCGGCGATGGGTCAGTCTTTCTCATCATCAACAAGTGAATCCGAAGGCGAAACCCAAACCCAAACTCAAGGGATGTTCAACCCTCTGATAGTCACTGGAAGCAGCAATAGTCAGGTGGCTACCCCATCATCGACAAATGGGGATAATAACACCGCCTCTGGTATTCCTCTACCCGCATACGCACCCCCAGTTCAAATTCCCGAAGCCAGTTGGGTGGTTCCCAGAACCGTAGCCCCCATTGATGGAACTAATGCAGCCACTGTTGATGTAGCGCCTAACCCATATCAAACTAACCGTTCCCTACCTCAGCCCTTATCTGGAACCCAGCCAGGTGGTTTACCACCAGCACCCGTGCTACCTCCCAACCGCGCTAACCCCCACGGACAATATAACTACACCGGAACTAATCCTTTTGGGCGCAATCAGCAGCCTCAGACGGACAATTCTGGTGGTTTTCCCAACTTTCAGCCCGCCACCCCCAATCCCAATAACTATGTGGTCGGTCCCACCAATTTAAACCCAAATAATCAAAATCAAGTGATCCAGCAACAGGCTCCCTTTACTTCTCCTCGCAGCACTCCCGGTCGCGTGATTGGCGGTGGTAGAATCAACAGTTTCTCTAACCCCTAGAAGTTAAGTTTTATGAGGTTTTGAGTGTTTCTACTTAATTCCGAGTTAAACTTTGGCTAAACTCTATGGAGCAATAGGTTGTGTCTACATCTATCCAGTTTATCGATGGACTTGACGAGGAACTGGGTGGGGTTAGCCTCCGCAAACGCCGAGACAGCAACACCAAGATTGTCGTTTTAGTCTTTAAACAACTCAAGGCGATCGAAAAACTCAGGGCTTATCGCAAACAAATTAGCCATTTATGGCTCCGGGATGAAGAAGGAGAAATCCGCGTAAGTCCCACAGGTGTTAAGTTCTTCTATGTGGGAGATGATGAACTCTCGAAAGCAGAATGTACTTTTGAGGTTGATTCTGAGGATATTTTTGGGCGGGTGATGAGATTTTTGCATCGCTATGCTGATGACCATGGCTTTGAGTATAGTGCCAATTGATTCTTGATACTCCCCGCCCTTTCCGAGGACGGGGCTTGCATATCACAAAATTGGGTTTTTGTCAATAGGGGGGAAAATGGCGCTGCGATTTTCTCGGAAAACTCGTGCATCGGGAATTTTCAATTTTGCTGAGATACAGCTTGTTCACCAGTCGCTTAATACATTGCCCTCACCCTAAATCCCTCTCCCAGAAAGGGAGAGGGACTTTG
>NZ_JBIMLI010000079.1:0-22091 GCF_051859755.1 Limnospira sp. | reverse complement strand
CTGTTACCTTAACGGGTAATAGTGCTATCGTCGCATTGTCAGGCAATAGCCGGATAAATGTCGCGTAAATGTATCAGCTAAAATTCTCAAATACAGTCGTGATCGCTATAGCCAAAGAACCAAAGGCGATCGCCTACTTATCCCCTCTGAAAACAAAGATAGTCAAAATGCAGGGTTCTCAAAAAATTCAGGTCGGGGTGAGCGACTTACGGCAAGCCTTTCATACTCATTTTCAATCGGCTGAACAAATTAAACATATTTCGGCTTATTTACTCCTATTCTATGCGGTTGAATGTGGGCTAAAGAGCATTTTTCTCAAACGAAACCAGTTGCGAACCACAGCACAGATTCCCGATCCAACCCTCTTATCTGAATCTGGTCATAACCTAGATAGATGGGTCAAGGAACTGAAAATTTCCGCCAGCACAATTAGCCAAACTCCTAATTTTCATCTAGCCAAAGGTGGTTCAACTTTAAACATAGAAAAAGCTCATCAAGTTTGGCGATATGGTATTAAGATTAAGCCTGAAGATGAAAAAGTTTTAGTTGAGTGGTTAAACAGTATTAGCCAATGGATTAAGGAGAACATAAACCGATGATTCCCTCAGATATTCGTCTTTATACTTGGGTTGATGTAGAAGAAGTTTTGCTGCGGAAACAAAAGCAAAATGAATGGCCAAACGGGTTGGTTTGGGCGCGAACCTACTGGGACGGGTTAACCATGGGAATTCGTCCGGGAACTCAAGCAGAAGCCCACGATTGGCTGAGTGAAATCTACGACCCTCGCTTCCGAAATAATTATATTATCTTAGAGAGTGTTGATGAAAATCAACGGATTTTGCCGATTTGTTGGGAAGAAACCGAGGAAGACCCCCCAACTCCTAGACTGACTCCGAGTTTATCCAGACCTGGAGTGCTTTTTCCTCCTAGTGAGAATGTCGAACCTCCGGCTATTATGCCATCAGATTTTCCCCCAGTGGTGGCGTTTCATTCTTTTAAAGGTGGAGTGGGAAGGACTACTCATGCGATCGCCTTAGCCAAGGCTTTAACTGCTAAAAAACAAACGGTTCTGTTAGTTGATGGGGACTTAGAAGCTCCGGGAATTAGTTGGTTATTTGAGCGAAGATTGCCCTATCCTCCCGTTTCTTTTGCGGACTTGTTAGCATTGGTTCATGGTGATGAATCTCCCCATTATGAAACCGCCATTCAATTAGTGAGCGATCGCCTACAAAATGCCTTAATTGATGGGATATTTATTCTGCCATCATTTCGCTCTACTTCAGGATTTACCTCTTTAGAAATTCGACCAGAACATCTGATCCAAGGTTCTAAAAATGCTTTTATATTGACCGATATCTTAGCCCGTCTCGGGAAATATCTGGGAGTCGATGTGGTCTTGGTAGACTTGCGGGCTGGACTCTCAGAATTAGCGACAGGTTTAATTTTAGATCCGCGAGTTTATCGGATATTTGTTACTACCCTGAGCGGACAATCGATCGCCGGAACGGCGAGAGTTTTAGAACTGATTGGAGAGCGATCGCCTTCCACCAGAGAAGAAGACCCATTCCCCGCCTTAATTTTCAGCCAAGTTCCTGAAGATAAAAAATTCACCGATTGGGTGATTGAACCTGAACAACAATTGCTGGAAGCCGCCAAAACATTTATCGAAGACAATGGGGATATTCTCAGAGTAATTACCCCCTTTGCTGATAGTTTGCTGGTTTTACCTCCTACTTGGGAAGAGGTGATGAGTAAGCTAGAGCGATCGGGTATTGTAGATGCAGTTAGTCCACTGCTAGATTGGTTGCCTAGTCCAAGTGGTGCATCAATCCCAGAAAGTCTTCCTAGTTTAAGTTTAAAATATCAACGACAACAGATTAAAGAATTGGCGGAAAAATTGGTTTATGCTGAGACAGCACAAATCGATAATTTTTGGGCAACGATTCCTTTAAAGCAATTGGCTTCAGACCATCGACGACAACTCCCTATTACAGTCGTAGTGGGCGCTAAAGGTTCAGGAAAAACTTATACATTTATGCAAATTGTTCGCCGTCAAAATTGGGAAAAATTTGTCCAGGAAACTGGGGAAACAGTCACAAATAATGCCTTGATAGCTCCCATATTATCATCAAACAATTTAGAGGATAATGCCAAAAAAATAGTCGAAAATGTGCAAAGAGAAACTGCCAAAATATTAATGTTTTCTCATCCTAAATCCTCTAACGATATTCGGGATTATATAAGACAAAATCAGACGGGAAACCTCCATGAAGGTCAGTGGCGGGAATGTTGGCTAGATGTCATAGCTTGGGGGGTGGGATTTAAACCGGAGGAAGCCGGGGCGGGTCGAAAATTAACCGACCATTTATTTAAAAACAAACAGCAGCTTATTGTCGTCATTGATGGGCTAGAAGACTTATTTCAAAACTTTGATAATGATGAAAATCAACAAAAAGCTCTACGCGCTTTACTGCAAGAAGTACCGGAATGGTTGGCGCAACAGCCCGGTCGTCCTTTGGGAATAATTATTTTTGTCCGGCGAGATATTGTCTTGGCGGCGGTGCGTCAAAATGCCGCTCAGATGATGGCTCGTTATCAGCCTTATGCCTTAAAATGGAATCGGCAAGAAGCACTTAGATTAGTGGTTTGGGTTATCAAAAAAGCCCTTCCAGATTTTAACATTAATCTTGACAAACTGCCAGATATGAGCGAGGAGGAAATCACCGATACTTTAGTCCCACTGTGGGGTAAAAAATTGGGTAGTGAAAAATCTAAAGAAGCTCGTTCTGTGCAATTTGTCCTGGCTGCTCTTTCTGATTTCAACGGTCAAATTCAATCGCGAGATTTGGTCAGATTTTTAAAGATAGCCGCCGATAAATCTATGAATGATACTCGGTGGCAGGATCGAATCCTGATTCCTAAAGCAATTCGGGATGCTTTACCGGAATGTAGCAAGGAGAAAATAAAAGAAATTCAGACCGAAAATACTGCCTTAAAAAAGATTTTTGCGAAATTACAGAAATTGGCAGACGCTAACCGCAAAATTCCTTTTAGCCGCGAAGCTGCTCAGTTATCGACTGAGGAAATTAAAACCTTATTAGATAATGGCGTAGTCATTCAGGAAAAAGATGATTATTATATGCCGGAAATCTTCCGTTATGGGTTAAACTTTGGACTGATAGGTAGGGCGCGCCCTCGCGTTTTATCTCTGGCTCGGCGTGCGGGACAAAGTTCTTAATTGGTCAGTAATCAAACCATATATTAAGCAGCGATGATAAATCTGTGCTTTTGACTGATAATTAGCGACTTAGGGTTGCTATTAACAACACTCAGGCTATAAATATGATCATGGTTTTGGGGGCGGATAATTCAGAATGTTTGCTCTAGTGTCGCACAAGCTGATTAACGACTAATCACAATCAATCCCTGGCCAGGGCCTCCATGAATTTCCACTTGAGCTACATCCCCTGTTTCTGAATAAAAGCGAACCGTACTTCTCGACTGTGAGGGTATCGATCGCCATTGACGGGAATTCGAGTCGTACTCTAGGTTTGTGGTATAACCATCATCCCAACGGATCACAATTCTCCGAGAACTTTGTTCAATGGAGCAACCAATTGACTGTGCTTGGGGTTGGTTCTGACCATAAAAACTGCAACGGCCCCGATAGTTTCGGCCGGCTTGTGCTTGACCTGGCTCCATTAGCATCAAGCTGGAGGCGACAAGGACACTGCTCAGGTAGGCAGCCTTCTCTAGTAAATGTGAGCCGAACTTCATGGCGCGTAAACCTTAATATTATTTGATCACAATTCCCCTTTGTTTAGGGTATGACAATCCAATTAACTGGTCAATGGCTTTCGCCCTTAAATTATAGTCTTTTAATCCGGTAGTGCGATCGGGTACTCCCATGACTTGACCAACGAGGTCGAAGGTTTCATAAATGAGCGATCGCCTCGATATTCTCCCCGGTGCAACCAATCACCCACCTGCCAACTCATAACTATCAGCCAACCTCAACGCCCTGTATTTTAATCCCAACCGGGTAAAATAAAAGTCGGGTTATCCCATACAAACTTGGTTGCGACCTTGAGACTTCGCTTGATAGAGTGCGAGGTCTGCTTGCTTCAATAAATCATCTAAGCATCGCACATCTTTGGTCAATTCTGAGATACCAAAAGAAGCCGTTATCTGAAAATCAGATGGGATATCAGGATGGTTAAAGTACAGTTGGGAAATACTCACCCGCAGACCCTCTGCCATGTCTAGGGCTTGTGAAATTTCGCTTCTGGGTAACAAAACCATAAATTCTTCCCCACCATATCGGAACGCTAAATCATTGACTCTCAAAAATTTATTTGTGAGTTTCGCGACTTTTTGGAGGACATAATCACCAGCTAAATGTCCGAACTGATCATTGATTTTTTTAAAATGATCTATGTCTATCAACATTATAGAGAGTGGGAAGCCCATTTGCTGGTGGTAGGCTATCTCTTGTTCTAGCCTAGAATTTAAAAAGCGGCGATTTAATAGCCCGGTCAATTCGTCAACGGTTGCTAACTTCTCAAGTTTTTTGTTGGCTACCAGTAGCTCCCTATAGGTTTCCATGAAGTCGAGTACCGGAAAGCAGAGGGTCTGGGCATTGACGCAGGGGATGGTCAGAAACAGCAGTAAACCCATCATGTGAAAGTTGCTTATTGTATCATCGGTACTCGGAGAAAGGCAGAAATTTAGGAGGATTAATGTTCTGGCAATCAGAACTATAAACAGCATCAGATCAAGCCAAAGCATGATCCTAATAATTGTATTTCTACGCACCGGTTCTCGGAGGACAATTAATCCTGGAATCAGGTAAAGAATTGCATTTAGGGCTGATGTGTAGATTCCAGGTATCCACTTATGGTGCATAATCGATATGAGAAAAATCAGGCTAAAAACAAGTACACTGAGCGCAATAATTAGATATAATTTGTGGATTTTACGATTGATAGATTTGTCTAAAAAAATGAAAATAGAATGGGTTAGCAAAATGGGCATTAAGGCTAGAAATATATTAGATAATGGCAGTGTATATACATTAATTCCATAGCTAAACCTCAAAAACAATAACAGACATCCCAAAGCGAATGAAAAACATCCATAAGCCATCCATTTGAGAAAATCGTGATTCCTAACCTTAAAAAAAGCAATTAAGAATACACCGTTAGCGGTAAAGTTCAACGCGGTAGTCAAAACCAGGGTTGGCAAGTGCATTGATGGTAATAAAACTATTCAATTGGGGTGATTAATATCGCCAGGTTCATCAATGATATGATGGCGTTATTGAACCACAATTACTATTGTACTATCACTCAGATCAAATTTACAGTAAGTTAATATGGTGGTGAAAATATGGTGGGGGCAAAAAAATTTTTGCCCATACCAGGTAGGAGGGAAATAGGGTTAAGTCCAGCCCAGAATTTGGGCAACCTCTTCAGCCAAAGAAAGAGGTTCAAAGGGTTTAGCAATTACACCACTGACACCGAGACTATCAAACTTTTGGCGATCGCTAGATTGAATTTTCGCCGTCAGCAAAATCACAGGAATATCTTTCGTTTGCTGATTCGCTTGTAGTTTTTGAAAAGTAGCAAAACCATCTAACTCCGGCATCATGACATCAAGCATAATCGCGTCTGGGTGTTCGTTTTCGGCTGTTTCTATCCCTTCCATACCACAACAGGCAGTAATTACATTCCATCCACCGATCATTTCCAAACTCAGTTGGGCAATTTCTCGGATGTCATCCTCATCATCAATTAATAGAATTCGCTTAGTTGTCATCTGTTTTCCTTTACTATTTCTGATTTTGATGCTGCTTTGCATCAATTTAGGGGTTAATGGGTAGGCTGACAAAAAATGTACTTCCAGCGCCAAAAATACTTTCCGCCCAAATTTTACCGCCATGCTGTTGGACAATGCTGCGACAGATAGCCAGTCCCAATCCAGTCCCCCCATTTTGTCGAGAGTCCGACGCATCCACCTGTTGAAAACGACCAAAGATAGTCTCAATTTTATCTGGTGGAATACCACGACCGCGATCGCGTACCGAAATCAAAACATCATTTTCCTGTGGTTTAGCGGTAAAATCAATCCGCTTGTTAGCGCCAGAAAAGCGAATGGAATTACTCAACAAATTGGTGAGCATCTGAATAATCCGATCACGATCAACCATCACTTTAAATTCCAGAGGAATCACACAGAGATCCACCCCTGCTTTCTCCGCCACAGGTAACATTTCATCAGCAGCTTGTATCATCAAATCCGCCAGATTGACCCAATCTTTGTGCATGGGAAGCTGACCCGAGTGCATTCTCTCCAGGTCAAGGATATCGTTAACTAAACGCATGAGGCGATCGCAATTAAACATTGCGATATCTAACATCCGTTGGCTTTTTTCCGGACTAGAGGCTAATAAGCCGCTAGATAATAGCCCCAAAGAACCACGAATAGAAGTCAGGGGAGTACGCAGTTCATGGCTAACGACAGAAATAAACTCATCCTTCATCTTTTCCATCGCTTGCCTTTCCGTAATATCCTTAAATGTGATCACAGCGCCAATAATCGCCCCTTCTTGTCGCATGGGGGTACTGACATACTCCACGGGTAAAATTGTCCCGTCCTTGCGCCAGAATACCCCATCTATAACATGGCGAACCTTCCCATCTTCTAGGGTAGCAAAAATTGGCGAGGGCTGGAGGCTATCTGGGTGGGGTTCCCCTGGGGTCTGGGAACGACAATGGCCTTTAGTAATCTGCCGTAAATCGCTCATGATTAGTTCTCTAATATCATATCCAGTCATGCGCGCCCCAGCCGGATTAATAAAGGTGATTTTACCATCTTGGTTGAGACCACAAATTCCTTCCCCCGCCGAATCAAGAATTAACTCATTTTGGTGGCGCAGTTGCTCCAGGGTACACTCAATTCTTTTACGATAACTAATATCCCTGGCAATCATGGAAATGCCTGTAATTTGACCTAAAGCATCTTTAATAGGGGAAATCGTTAGAGAAACATCAATATTTGCACCATCTTGGCGGACGTGGATGGTTTCATAATGATCAATACCGCCTTCCGCTGTAATGCTAGTTAAAATGCGAGGCATTTCATTGGGTCTTTCTGGTAAAGCTAACATCGAAATCGGAGAGCCAATGGCTTGGGAAGCACTATAGCCATAGATTTGCTTGGCTCCTTCATTCCAACTGATAATTATACCATCTAAGGTATTACCAATAATCGCATCTTCCGAAGATTCTACCATCGATGCTAAACGAATATAATCGGCTTCTGCCTGTTTTTTTGCGGTAATATCTCGACCCAAAATTACTAACCCTTTCCGGACTCCCGTGGCTGTAAAAAGTGGCACTTTCATCACATCATAAATTCTCAGAATGCCATCATTTTGACGGATTTTTTCTTCTTCTTGATAGACTTTCTGTAACTGCCAAGCTTTTTCGTCTTTGCACTGAGAATCTAAAAGTATTTCTTGATAACAAGATAAAGCATTCACGTGTTTAATTATATCAAAAATTTCGGCATCAGTTTTACCACGATAATCAATCTTATTTAATTGCAACAGGTCTAAAACTGCTTGATTTGCCTCTAGCCATCTCCCTTGGCTATCTTTAAAACAAACCAGATCGGGAATAGCATTAATTAGCGTTTGCAATAGTTCGGAACTGGCTCGTAATGCTTCCTCAACCCGCAGGCGATCGGCAATTTCTTGCTTGAGTTGTCGATTGGCTGCTTTGAGTGACTGGATGAGTTTCGTTTTTTTCGGAGTTTTTTTTCTCGCCATTGGATTTTAAAAACCTCATGGAGCATATAAATGAGATGAAATAAAATGACTTTATTTTATGTAGAATTAGGTCATACAATAGCTAGAATATCTAGCGGTTTTAGTGATAGGCAAAATCGGTTCTGGTGGCTAGGTTCTGAGTTCTTTTGAGTCTATTAACAATGCGAGTAGCAAGTTCCGATCCGGTGAAAGGTTTGGTTAAATAATCATCGGCTCCGGCTTGAAAAACTTGCTCGCGAATTTGGCGATCGGTTTGGGCGGTGACAAACAAAACTGGGAGACCTCGCCAACGAGGATCATTGCGGACAATTTGGCATAATTCAATGCCATTGAGATGCGGCATTTCTATATCTAAAACTAACAAGTCAGGGTGGCTTGATTCCAGGGTTTTCCAAAATTGGCGAGGGTCGTCTAGGGTTATGGTTTGAATACCCCAAGGTTGCAGTAACCCTTGGATTGCTGCTAACATTTGGGGGTCATCATCGACAATCATCACCCTGGTATTGATGGCATAATACTGACGGAAAACATCCCTGACTACTGCGATCGCCCTTTCTATGGTGACAGGTTTTTCTAAAAATGCACTACCACCTAGCCGCACTACTTCTACCCGCTTACTGATATCTCCTTGGGTCGTAAATACTACCGTCGGTATGGGGGGCTTTTGTTGGGTCAGGTCAACTAATAGCTGACGGAAAGGATAGCGATCAAAGTTCAGTAGCACTACTTGGGGAGAGGGGAGGAGTTGAAGCATATTTTTTTCCCTACCGCTGGGAGTACGATCGCATATTTTGCGTATCGTCGCTTCTTCCGTGATAATTTCCGCTTGGATCTGATGACGACTCGCTTCTATAATTAGGTTTTGGATAAATGGCTCGTTGGTATCAATGATTAGTAGCCGGGGAGAATCGATTTGCTGTTGGTCAGAGGTACAATTGTTGGGGCTCGCGGTTTCGACTATTTGACGCAGGCGACCAATCAGAATTGACAGAGATGGTAGGTGTTCAATAATTAGGGGGGTGTCAAGTTGCAGGATCAACTCAATTTCACGAGCCACAGTTGACCCTTCCCTTCGTCCGAAGGTTCCCAGTGATCCCGCTAGTTTGTGCGCTTCCTGTCGCGCCTGTTGTTGCATTAGCAGATTGATCTGTCCATCATTGGCGGCGCCGATCGCTTTTTCAATCGTGATTATGCGATCGTCTAGGGTCTCTCTAAATCTTTCCCAAACTTTTTGGATCGATTGATTCAGTTGGAATTGGCGATCGCCATTGGGTTCTGAGTTAACCCTCGCTGTCGCTGAATGGGGTTTCTCCAAATTCTGATTTAGTCGATATCCTAACCCATAGACAGTTTCGATAAACTCAGCACCAGCACCAGCCGCTTTCAGTTTTTGTCGTAATCCCTTAATATGAGCGCGGACTGTATTAGCAGAAGGCGGATCATCAAAAGTCCACAACTTATCTAGGATTTTATCAATACTGAAAGTCCGTTGACGGTTCCCCATCAATAGTTCTAGTAACCCATATTCTTTCGGGGTTAGTTTCAGCGGTTTTCCGTTATAACTAACATCGCAGGTGCTAGTATCCAAAACCATTTTTTCATAGGTTAATACTGATGATGTCGCCTCGCTACTACGACGCAGCAAAGCACGGATACGAGCCGATAATTCCGCAATATCTAACGGCTTTACCATGTAGTCATCGGCTCCCGCGTCTAAGCCTTTCACTTTGTCCTGTTGATTATTGCGCGCCGTTAATAGCAGTATCGGAACTTGGAAATTATGCGATCGTAATTGGTGACATAAACTAATACCATCCAGCAATGGTAGTTCTATATCCAGTAAAACCAGATCATAACTGCTGCTTTGGATATATTCCCATCCCTGCTGTCCATCATTGACGAGATCTACCTGATATTTCTGGCTCGTCAGCATGGCGACCAGAGCATCTGCTAGGTGTAAATCGTCCTCAACCAGAAGAATACGCATTGATGCACTTAATGTTGGAATTGTTGAGGATAGATGGATTTAGGAAATCTCTGTTTATCCCCCAACTCCGAGAGCAAAACTCAACTCTCTTCCTGGAGAAACAGCCGAGTAAATTACCCATTTTCCTGAGAAATTCCCCGATCCCCATTTAGTTATTATCGTTCCTCACCTATAAATTATAGGGTAAATTCTGCCCAAAAAACTGCCTCTGGACAATTAACCGCCACCCTCTGGCTAATTAGGGGGTTCCACCACCGCTATTGATGAGAACCCCCATAACCTGAAACTAACAGTGACAGTTATTACATAACTGATTCAACTTCCGCAATTTCCGGGATTCTTTCCCGCAGACGGCGTTCAATCCCCATTTTCAGCGTCATCGTCGAACTGGGACAGGAACCGCAGGCTCCTTGAAGCCGTAGCCGGACAATAGGACCGTCAAGTTCTACAACTTCCACGTTTCCACCGTCAGCCATCAAATAGGGACGTAGTTCATCCAGGACGGTTTCCACATTTTCTGGAGTCAGTGCTAAAGTAGTCATGATTTATCGGATCTGTTGTGCGATGTATTGAACAATTATGATCTTACCTCCATTTTAGCTAGTTCGGCTACTTCGTCTTCCTCAACCCAAATCTCTACCGCGCCAGAATCATCGGTTTCTCCTAGGCTCAATTGATTTTGACCATAGGAGTTCTCAAAAGTTTGATGTTGGCGCTCAGTCACCACATCCCTTAATGGGGTATCAACGCTTTGGTGGACTTCTTCCGAGTTAGCTCTGGGGTAATCTGAATTTAGCCAGTATAGCCATGTTGGTAGGCTTGGCGAAACGGCGATCGCCAGCAATCGCAACTCTCAAAACTTAGATATTACCTATTATAATCTATTGACCGTAAATTTACCATAATTTTAGGAAAATTACCGATTTTAAATTATAATAATCTCGGCGCTATGGATATAAATTCTGTGTATACATACCCTAGATCTGATTTTTGGGCTACCATACCCACAGCCTTGTATTCTGATTATTCATTTAAAGATAGACCCCTGGGGGATTTCATCAATATATTATTCCCCATCATTCCCCCTTTTGCTACCAAACCTATGGCTATCTACTCACTCTAAATAATAGTCTCAAGTATTAATCAAAGTTATCACCCATGTCTGCACGTCCTATTTATCTTGATTTTCATGCTACTACCCCGGTAGATAAGCGCGTTTTAGAAGTGATGATTCCCTACTTTACCGAACACTTTGGCAACCCCGCCAGTGTCAATCATCTCTATGGTTGGGAAACCGAAGCCGCCGTTAAACAAGCGCGACAAATTATCGCTGATGCCATTAATGCTACCCCCACCGAAATAATTTTTACCAGCGGCGCAACCGAAGCCAATAATTTAGCCATTAAAGGAGTAGCAGAAGCCTATTTTAGCCAGGGTCGTCATCTAATTACTGTGGCTACAGAACACCATGCAGTCCTCGACCCCTACGATTACTTACAAAGCCTAGGATTTGAGGTAACTTTACTCGGCGTTAAACCCGATGGCTTAATTGATTTAACCGAACTAGAAGAGGCTTTGAGACCCGATACAATTCTAGTTTCAGTCATGGCTGCTAATAACGAAATCGGGGTATTGCAACCCCTAGCAGAAATCGGGAAAATCTGTCGTGATCGCCAAATATTATTTCATACAGACGCGGCGCAAGCCTTGGGTAAAATACCATTAGATGTCGAAGAAATGAACATTGATTTAATGTCCTTAACTGCCCACAAAATCTATGGACCCAAAGGCATTGGTTGTCTGTATGTGCGTCGTCGCCAACCCCGCGTCAAAATCGCCCCGCAAATTCACGGCGGCGGACAAGAAAGGGGCATCCGTTCAGGAACCCTTTACACCCCTCAAATTGTCGGATTTGGTGCAGCAGTAAAACTAGCTTTAAGTGAAATGGCAACCGAAGCCAAACGGTTAACCAAATTACGCGATCGCCTTTGGAATCAACTGTCAACCCTCGACAATATCCGTCTGAATGGTCATCCTACCCAACGCTTACCCGGAAACCTAAATGTCAGTATTGACGGGGTAGATGGTCAAGCATTACTATTAGCATTACAGCCAACAATGGCAGTATCATCAGGTTCCGCCTGTACCTCAACCCGCATTGAACCTTCCCACGTTTTAAAAGCCTTGGGAGTCCCCGAAAATCTAGCTTATGCCTCCCTGAGATTTGGGATAGGAAGGTTTAATACAGAAGCCGAAATTGACCAGGTAGCACAGGAGGCGATCGCCACCATTAAAGTGCTAAGAAGAGTTGTATCTACCCGATAAATAATTCATGGCAAAACCTGAATATTTAATGATTATTTTTACCCTGATTTGTAGTCTCCTATCTTTAGGGATGGGTATGTTCACAAATCCCAGAACTTCTCAGATCGCCCCCCTCCCTCCCGACTACGATCGCCTAGGGAATTTAATCAGCTTTGGTGCTTGGCAAAAAGCCGAACGTCAGACCTATCGAATGATGTTGTTAATTATGGGTAAAAAAAATCAGGAACTCACCCCCAAAGATATCGCCAAGTTTCCCTGTCACGAATTGAGCCAAATTGACCAAACCTGGCACCAAGCCAGCCAGGGGGAATTCAGTTTAACCAGACAACATCAAATCTGGCAAAATTTTCAGCAGTTAGACCCAGATACCCCCTTAACCTTTGCCTCTGTTAATTCATTCATCAAAAAATCGAACATTTGTCGGGATAGTCAGTCCCCCAACTATCCGGCTATCCGTTGTCATGAAAAACTCAACCTAGCCATATTTTCCCGTCTGCAAAAATGCCAAATTTCTCACCCGTCTCCGACCCTATTAGAAACCAAAATTTGACCAGTCCCTCTCTGAGGAAGTCCGAGTCAGAAGTAGACCAGGTGAGTCAACATCAAAAAATCCCCCAGCGCCACCACCACAAACCCTAGTGGTAGCCCATGGCAGATCAACGTTACAATTCTTTACCAAACTTGGGCTAACTCCTCATGCCAGAGATATCCCCAGACGATCGCATAATGGTAAGCTACTAAATGGCTCAATCAATTATTCCTTGACTTAGTAAGTAACATTAATTACCCATGACCGACTCGACCCAAACCCCTTATCTGTTGCGCGCTGCGCGTGGTGAAGTCTTAGACCGTCCCCCCGTGTGGATGATGCGGCAGGCGGGTCGCTATATGAAAGCATATCGCGATCTGCGGGAACAATATCCCTCCTTCCGCGATCGCTCTGAAAAAACAGATATCGCCGTGGAAATTTCCCTACAACCCTTCCGCGCCTTTGCGCCAGACGGAGTGATCCTATTTTCAGATATCCTGACTCCCTTACCCGGTATAGGCATTGATTTCGACATCGTGGAAAGCAAAGGTCCGATCATTGATCCGCCTATCCGCACTCAGTCTCAAATTGACCAACTACATCCTATCGAACCAGAAGCCTCCCTGCCATTTATTCGGGAAATTCTCCAAACTCTGCGCCGCGAAGTCGCCAACAAAGCTGCCGTGTTAGGATTTGTAGGCGCACCTTGGACCCTAGCAGCTTATGCCATCGAAGGCAAAAGTTCTAAGGATTACACTATTATCAAAAGTATGGCATTCAGTGAACCTGCCATGCTACACCAATTTTTGGGTAAACTGGCTTCTGCGATCGCCACTTACGCCTGTTACCAGATTGACTCCGGGGCCCAGGTTGTGCAAATGTTTGATTCTTGGGCGGGTCAATTAAGCCCCCAGGACTTTGAAACTTTTGCTTTACCCTATCAACAGCAAGTCGTTAAACAGGTCAAAGCTAAACATCCTGATACCCCTCTGATTCTCTATATTAACGGCAGTGCCGGAATTTTAGAGAGAATGGGTAAATCTGGAGTTGATCTGATCAGCGTTGACTGGACCGTGGATATGGCTGAAGCTAGAAATCGCATCGGTCACCATTTGGGAGTACAAGGAAATATTGATCCTTGTGTTTTATTTGGATCTAAAGAAACTATCCGCGATCGCATTTTGGAAACTATCCGCAAAGCCGGAAACCAAGGTCATATTCTTAACCTCGGTCATGGAGTTTTACAGAAGACCCCAGAGGAAAATGTTGCCTATTTCTTTGAAACTGCCAAACAAGCAGATCAACTATTGGCAACTCATGTCTAACTGTCACATCTTATTGATTCTCAGAAAATGGCTTTCTTATACGGTTTTCGGTATCCATCAATATACCTTCCCAAAAACTGGTTTTTAAGAATCGTCAATAGTCAACAGTTACTTGCAGAGGGGGTGTTTCCCCTGGTCGGAAAAATTAATTAATCATTAATCATTGATTCCCCCCTGCCTCTCCTCTTCTCCCTCCCTCTCTTAGCCTGTCTCCTCTGTTGTCCGCCTGCCTCTTGTTTTGTTATGACCAAAAGAGTTTTCATCACTGGTGCTAGTGGCTGCATTGGTCACTATATCGCCGAAAGTTTAATTAATCACACTAATTATGAACTGTACTTTTTTGTTCGTAATCCAGACAAGCTAGGCTTTGATTATCAAAAACGACCAGATATTCACATTTTATTAGGTGATTTGCGAGAGATTGATAAATTCTCCGACTTATTAAAAACCATTGATATCGCCATTTTGGCAGCCACATCATGGGGCGGAAAACCTGAAGTCTTTGATGTTAATATAACCAGTACCCACCACTTACTCAAATCCCTCGATCATCAACGCTGTCAGCAAGTCATTTATTTCTCTACAGCCAGTGTCCTTGACCGCCAAAATCAACTCATCCCCGAAGCTGGAGAAATTGGCACCGATTATATTAGCTCAAAATATCATTGTTTGCAGCAGATTTCCCAAAACTATCCTGATTTTCCCCCCTTGCGGGTTCTCTTCCCTACCCTGGTTTTGGGGGGAGATACGGATAAACCCTATTCCCATCTTTCCTCTGGTCTACCACAGGTGGTAAGCTGGATTAATCTGATTCGCTGGTTTAAAGCTGATGCGAGTTTTCATTTTGTCCACGCCGCCGATATTGCTACAGTTGTCCAATATTTAGTTAATCATCCCCCACAGTCTCCACAACCTGAATGGCTGGTTTTAGGAAACCCACCCTTGACATTAAATCAGGCGATCGCCGAAACTTGTGCCTACTATCACAAATCTATCTATTTCTCCATTTCTCTCTCTCTGTGGTTGGCTAATTTTTTCATCATTGTATTTCGCGTACAAATGGCTGACTGGGACCGCTTTTGTTTGAATTACCGCCATTTTACTTACCAAAACCCTGTTAGTCCCTCTACCTTCGGCGAAATTACCCGCTTTCCTACCCTAACCCATATCCTCGCAGAGTTTGCACCTACTACTTCGTCTTCTTCTTCCTCTCCCTCTCCCTAGTCCCCTTTTTTTGTTGATTTTTTATTCAGCCCACCTCCCGCCGCGCCCAGGGGGTTGACAGGACGGGGGAAAACTGCTACGATGAAAGTGGCAAGTTACATAATCGAAATATTAACTTAAATAAAAAAATTGCAAATATCTCGATTATCTAATAATAGCACAAAATACTCAACTAAGCAACCCCTTCCCATCCCCCTATCGGCGGGGGCGATAATTTTGTTACAAAACTTAATATAAATTAACAAATCTCGCGCCGCGCCCAGGGGGTTGACAGGACGGGGGAAAACTGCTAGGATGAAAGTGGCAAGTTAAATAATGGAAATATTGACCTAAATAAAAAAATTGCAAATATCTCGATTATCTAATAATAGCACAAGATGCTCAACTAAGCAACCCCCTCCCATCCCCCTATCGGCGGGGGCGATAATTTTGTTACAAAACTTAATATAAGCAAAGATTATGAAAACCTTTCCGAGAGAGATTGGGAATAAATCTCAAAATGAGTCACCAAAAGCGATCGTGCATTTAGAAGGAGTGAGCAAAGTTTATGGAATGGGAGACATAGAAGTTAAAGCCTTAAATGGTGTGAGCCTGACGGTAGAACCAGGAGAATACTGCTCAATTATGGGAGCGTCCGGTTCAGGAAAATCCACAGCCATGAACATTATCGGCTGTTTAGATCGTCCTAGTTCAGGTTCTTATCAATTAGACGGGGTAGGTGTCGCCCAAATGAATGAAGGGGAACTAGCCAAAATTCGGAACCTAAAAATTGGTTTTGTGTTTCAGCAATTCCACCTTCTGGCACAAATGACAGCCCTCGATAATGTGATGTTACCAATGCTCTACGCGGGAATTTCCGCCAAGGAAAGGCGAGAACGAGCCACAGAGGCCCTAATTAGGGTAGGTTTAGAAAATCGTATGCACAACAAACCCAACCAACTATCTGGGGGACAACAGCAAAGGGTGGCGATCGCCCGCGCCATTGTCAACCGTCCAGTATTATTACTAGCAGACGAACCCACAGGAGCTTTAGACTCCAAAACCACCCAGGAAGTCATGGATATTTTCACCGAAATGAATAACAGCGGCATGACTGTAGTTATGGTAACTCACGAACCCGATGTAGCCCGCCAAACCAAAAGGGTAGTTTGGTTTAAAGATGGTCAGGTGATTCATTCCCACCTGAAACCCGAAGATTTGCATCATGCCATTTAAACAAAAAGGGCGACCCATTCGGCTACCTGCAAATCAGGATATACAAAAATCAATCAATTATCTGTAGTTTCTTATCCCCAACAGCTAGACCCTCAGCAGCACCAGGCGTAGAACTCCGCAACCTCTTCCCGGGTTTGGGTAGAAGGATTTACGGGTGGGAGTGCGGAAAATTTGGTCAAATCATGTAGATTGTTTTAGGAATCGTGGTAAATTATGGACGGCTTCAATATGGATCTCTATTGGTACTTTCTGCCTAATAAACATATAGGAGCCACAGTAAACTAACTCAGGCGCAATAGAGTCGAGGGGATGACTCCCAAGACTCTTAGCCGGGGTAAACTGAATCACGAAACCAAAACCTATGCAAAATCCCTCTTTGCGCGAAACCCCAAGCCATGAACCCGCTGATGTGATTCCATCTAAACAGCAGGTTTCCCTGTTAGACTGGCTAACCCAGAC
Organism: Limnospira sp.; assembly: GCF_051859755.1. NCBI lineage: Bacteria > Bacillati > Cyanobacteriota > Cyanophyceae > Oscillatoriales > Sirenicapillariaceae > Limnospira > Limnospira sp. The sequence continues at coordinate 5,196 of NZ_JBIMLI010000079.1, read as the reverse complement.
TGGGCGCTTGATTCCGCGAGACACTGTTCAGGAACCTGTGAATAGTTACAGGCCCGACGAAGAAGAAATATCAGAACTCATGGTTGATGATCCTTCTTATGTTGATGAGGATGAAAGCGATGATGAAATCGACGAAGACTAAGGAACAGTGCCACTAATCGGAGTAGCGATTGAGTGCGGGTATCGACTGAGGAAGATTTATCAATGGGGACTCATAAGTTACCCTAGTGCAAATTGTATTTGCCTACAAAGTTTTTGGTGTTGAGGATTGATTGAAAAACCTGTGGATAGTAAATTTACTAACTCCAAGTCCCTACAACTATCAGGATCGTATTTATTACTGTTCCTTTGTTTAGGATTGAGCGCTTTCGCCATTGGCTTGGATATGACAGTAAGCCACCTCTGGCCTACTAATATTTCCTTGTTCGTACCGTTTACCATTTGCGCCTTGGTCGTGGCGGCGACCGGACAGTGGATTATCCCTATCTTAACCCGGATTAAAGCGGGACAGTTCATCCGGGAAGACGGTCCGCAAGCCCACCTCAAGAAAGCGGGAACCCCAACCATGGGAGGGATTTTCTTTATTCCGGTCGGTATTGCGATCGCACTAGCCGGCTCAGGATTTGATGCTAATGTGATGGCAATTTGTGCGCTCACCGCTGCCTTTGGTTTAGTGGGGTTCATAGATGACTGGCAAATCTTGAGACGAAAATCTAATAAAGGTATCTCTGCTAAGATGAAATTGGCGCTGCAAGTGTTGTTTGCAGTGCTGTTCTGTATTTGGTTAGCCTACAATCAGGCTTCGGTAGCATCTAACATCGCCTTACCCTTTGGCTTAACTCTATCCCTAGGGGTGTTATTCTGGCCTCTCGCTACATTCGTTCAGGTGGCGGAAAGTAATGCCACTAACTTAACTGATGGGGTTGATGGTTTAATGGGAGGATTAGGAGCGATCGCCTTTTTGGGAATGGCCGCCTATCTCGCCCCCACTTACCCAGAAATTGCCCTATTTTGTGCCTGTATGTCCGGCGCTTGTGTAGGATTTGTTTCCCACAACCGCAACCCTGCTAAAGTATTTATGGGAGACACAGGAGCCTTAGCTTTAGGGGGAGCCTTAGCTGGGGTGGCTTTGATTACTAATACCCTCTGGGTGTTATTAATTATTAGTTTGATTTTCTTAATCGAAACCCTGTCTGTCATTGCCCAAGTGACCTACTACAAGGCGACTAAAGATGCCAACGGAGTTGGTAAACGTCTGTTGAGAATGGCTCCAATTCACCATCACCTCGAACTTTCTGGCTGGTCAGAAACTCAAGTTGTAGGCTGTTTCTACTGTGTACAAGGCTTACTAATTTGGGTTGTTTTTCTGATAGCTGGTTAGGGATTTTCTTTTGTGGTTAAAAAGTTCAATTTGAACTGCCTATTATGCCATATATTTCTGTTGTCATCCCTATCTATAACGGCGAAGCGGATTTTCCAGATTTGATTGATTGTTTGCGATCGCAAATTTACCCAACCAATCAGGTTGAGTATCTGCTAGTAGACAATAACAGCAGCGATCGCACTGGGGAAATTCTGCAAACAGCTACCCAAGATCCAACCCTGCCCCTGCGACCCCTGACGGAAAATCAAATCCAAAGTTCCTACGCAGCCCGAAATCGTGGTATCCGCGCCGCCAGAGGCGAAATTATCGCCTTTACCGACGCTGACTGTCGCCCAGAACCGGAATGGTTAAAAAACCTGGTACAACCATTTGGAGATGATCAAATCGGCATAGTAGCAGGGGAAATTATCGCTTTACCCGGAAACACTCTCCTAGAAAAACACGCCAGCCGCCAAGATACCCTTTCTCAAAAACACACCCTCGCACACCCTTTTTATCCCTACGGTCAAACCGCTAATTTAGCCGTGCGACGAGACGCATTCCAAAAAACGGGGTTATTTCGTCCCTATCTCACCACCGGGGGAGATGCTGATTTGTGTTGGCGCATTCAACAGCAAACCAGCTACAAGTTAGCCTTTATGGAAAAAGCACAGGTCAAACATCGCCACCGCAGCACCCTCAAAGGATTACAAAGTCAGTGGCGACGCTATGGAGAATCCAACCGCTATCTTCACCAAATCCACGGCGTGGATTTAATGCCTCAAATGCAGCCTAAAGACTATATATATAGCCTGGGGCGGTGGATAGTCAAGGAATTGCCCATCAATAGTGCTAAGGCGATTATAGGTCGCGGTGAGTGGGTTGATGTGGTGGGGACTCCCATAGGTCTACTTAATGCTAGATGGCGATCGCAGGGTCAGCAACAAGCAAGTCTTCCTGAACAAGCCAAACAGATTGATCAGCTTTAATCACATAAAACCGTCAAGTGTCGCGGAGGTTTTTTACGATGAACGTCACCCTTATACCCCCCCCTTCCAATCAAACACTTACCCGCGTTGGTGTCATTGGCGGCGGACAATTAGCTTGGATGATGGCTAGTGCGGCTAAGAATTTGGGGGTGTCTCTGGTGGTCCAAACTCCCCATAATAGTGATCCGGCTGTGGCGATCGCCACCGATACGGTTTTAGGAAATATTGCTGATGCGATCGCTACTCAGGAGTTAGCTAAACGCTGCGATGTCATTACTTTTGAGAATGAGTTTATTGATCTTGATGCCCTCCGGGTATTGGCAGAAGCCGGGGTCTGTTTCCGCCCCCGTCTGGAGGCTTTAGCACCCCTGTTAGATAAATTTGAGCAATTATCTCAATTACAAGGTTTAGGCTTGCCTGTGCCTCGGTTTGAGGCTCTAACACGGGTTGAAGGTGATCTTAACCCTCAGATTACACAAGGTTTGGGTTATCCGGTAGTTCTCAAAGCTAGACGGCATGGTTATGATGGCCAGGGAACCTTTATCATTCCTGATGCTGCTACCTTGAAGGCTACCTGGGCGAAGTTTGATTATCCCCCCATGCTACTACAGGAGTTTATCCCCTTTGAACGGGAATTGGCAGCGATCGCCGCCCGGTCAGTCACCGGAGATGTCGCTATTTATCCCATCGTGGAAACTATCCAACATGATCAGGTTTGTCATCGGGTGATCGCCCCCGCTAAGATTAGCACCCATTTACAGGATCAAATTAATCGATTAGCCCATACCCTTCTCCATGGTTTAGACGTGGTGGGGCTATTTGGTATTGAGTTTTTCCTGACCGCTTCTGGGGAGGTTTTGGTGAATGAAATCGCCCCCCGCACCCATAATTCCGGTCACTTTAGCCTTGATGCTTGTCATACCTCCCAATTTGAACAACATTTGCGGGCGGTCTCTGGTTTACCTTTGGGAAATCCTGACCTTAAATGTGGCGGCGCGGTGATGGTGAATTTGTTGGGGTTTGAGTTGGCGGAAAATGACTATTTAGCTAAACGGGAACAACTGGCTGCTATTCCTCAAGCTAAAGTTCACTGGTATGGGAAAATTCAGTCCCGTCCGGGTCGTAAACTGGGTCATGTCACCGTGTTAATTGATACTGAAGACCCAATCCATACTCTTCAAGAGGAAGCACAGGCGATCGCTCAACAGATAGAATCTATTTGGTATGGTGATCAACTTCCCTACCGCCATCAGTAATCATACTCATTTGACTGATTGTTACCCCCCCCCAAAAAAAAATAGCTGTCCTTACCTGTGAGGACAGCCTAATTTATCTAATTTATAGGTATATACTCTTAGTATTTAATACTCTAAGATTCTGCACTCTCCCCTGACTGAGATGATTGTAAATTATCAGGATCGACATAGTAGCAAACGGAATCTAAGCAAATTAACGCCCAGCCCGACTCTTCAATGTTTTTTAACTTGTAAGCACCCTGCTGCACAAAAAAGCCTTTATGATTGCGGGTATCAGCCTTAACGTAAACTTGGTTATCATTAACCTGGTTATCATTGCCCATAGTTATTTCTACGTTATCATTGCCCATAGTTATTTCTACTCCTTGTGTTATCAAATTGGTCTGCTAACTTCAAATAAGATTGTTAATGCGTGAAGTTCCCAAATCTTATCATTTATTTTGCCAATTGTTGGTTAAATAATATTATTTTTTGTAAAGGAGTTTCAAGAGCTACCTAGTAGGAATATTTACTCAGTCGCCCTATTCAACTGGAATTTACTTGAATTGCCGTGAACAGACCCGATAATTTCAGGTCTATTACTGGCGATGCTATATGTTAGCATATCATCAAATTAGTATTGCTAAAGTTCTAGCAGCCATTGTTTAACCCTAAGTAAACTTTTCCATTCAGGTTTGCGAGTCAATCCATCGTCCAAATTTTTTTTGACTTCCTCTAGCCACTCCGAATCAGCCATAATCATCTGTTGAGCCATTTCTACATGGGGACGAACCCCGGGTTTTTGTAAATCCAACATCGATACGGCTAAATTTACCCTAGCTTGGGGGTCGTGGGGATTTAATTTAACTGCTAACTTGGCGGCTTTATAAGCCGCAGAAGGTTTATCAGCAAGGAGGTATAACCAAGCTAGGCTAGTCCAGGCGTTACTATTTTTAGGAGAGCGATCGCACACTTCACGAAACACGGGGATTAAGGTATCCATAGCTTCCCCAGCTTGATAACGCTCAAATCCTTCCTTAAACAGTTCTTCAGTAGTTTTCATCGTTAGAGAGCAAGTATTACAGACTACAAAGCGATCGCCATTGTCTAACTACAATCTGCGATCGCCTTTAATCATACCTGATGTAGTCCGTCAAAAATCAAGTAGCAAAGGACTTACCACAGCCACAGGTTTGACTAGCATTAGGATTAGTAAATTGGAACCCACCCCCAATCAAAGCGTTGCTGTAGTCAAGGACCATACCATAAATATACAGCAAACTCTTGGGATCACAAACAACCTGAAAACCATTATGGTCGAAGACCTCATCGGTATCCTGGATGTTATTGGGTTCAATAAAATCCATCATGTAGGACATACCAGAACATCCCCCCTGACGGACACCCACCCGTAAACAGAGGTCTCTACCCTGCTTCTCGCGCAGGAAAAGCACCTGCTGAACAGCAGCATCAGTCATCTGAATTCCTTGGGTTGGGGTTTTAGACTCAGTTGCTTGTGTCATTGGCTTTCCTAACTGATACATTTACGCGACATTTTTCCGGTTGTTCCTGGACAATGCGACGATAGCACTATTACCCGTTAAGGTAA
>NZ_JBIMLI010000078.1:12014-22249 GCF_051859755.1 Limnospira sp. | reverse complement strand
CCCGGAGCGCCCCCTTCAGAATTTTCGGCTAGATTCCCTTTTGGCTAAGACTTTCAGCTTTTTTGTCCTGTACTGAGGACCGAGCCTCCTACTTTTCCCCTTACTCTTTTGAGCGCAGCGTTTCAACCTGTTTCGCTGCCCAATCTTTACGGTGGTTCAAGCCAGACATTCGGTTTCCCTAATCTTGGATGGTTAGCAGTGGTCTCGATTCTGGTGTTGGGTTACACCTCGGAGCCTTCCGTTCCCCGCTTCAGTCCTGGGGTTGTGATTCCCTAAACTGGGGGTGGCTATCGCCGTCACTCTCTACTTCCTGATTTCTCAGTTTGTCTATGACCTTGAGTTCCCTGCCTTGCTCAGATTTCTCCAAGCGTCGGGACATATAAACAGTTATGGGGATGTTCAGAGACGAGCCTCTTATATTCAACCAGGGAGTTGAAATCCCCATCAGGCGGTTATTTCGAGCATTGCAGCTCTATTTCATGCCTGAACGTCTCGCACCAACCTTGAAGATTGTAGCAAATCAGGGGCAGTTTTCGGCACTTTCATAATTTATCGCGCTCCAATGAGGTCTGGGTAGAGGGTACATTTTTAAAGAAAATGGTAGGCGGGAACGGCATTTCCCAGACTGAACTCCCATAGGTCGATGTTTTGTTGCTGTTGGGCGACCCACTCGACTAGGGCGACTTCTTGACTGCGGGGAATGAGTAAATAAATGCGTTCTGCGTCTTCGGTAGCTTTACCCTGAACTATGGGATATTTGCTGGCGATCGCATTTATAAAATCCTGCCACTGTTGTTCCTGTTGCTGTTCAAAATTGAGGCGCTGCTGGTGTAGACGTTTTTTCTGCAAAAAATAGTCCCGTCCCTTAGTTGGCGGCGCGGTGGTATCAGAAGATGGCTTCTCCTGGTTGAATGGTTGGGGGATAGCCTCCAGTAGGTACTCAGCCCGACCTGTTAATTTTTCTAATTGCCGAAAATAGCGATCGCCCTCTGTGGTCAGATGTTCGCACAATCTCGCCTCGGAATCAAAACAAGTCCCAAACCGCACAGGTAAAACGGTAGTTTCCTCAAATATCTGACACACAATCCGATCATGGGTCAAAACCGCCCGCATTAACTCTTCCTCATTGTCAGCCGAGAGATTTTCCGCCTGTAGGTTTGGTTCCACCACGGCGGCTAAAGCCCCAGCCTCCAGTAACACTACTGGTTCATAGATTCCCTGAACGGATTTCCAACTAATTGATTGACTCTTAATAAAGGCATATACATACATTTAGAGACACTCCTACCCATCGACAGCTTTTTTATCAAAAATCAGATTTATCCTAGGATATAGGCTCTAAGAAAGCCCCTAGGAGGCATTTTTTGGTGTATGGTGGTGGGCGGGGTAACTATGATATACCGGGCGTGAACCCGCGCCTACTTAACCCACTCCCAAACTAATACCAATTGTGCGAGTCCCGATCGCAAAATTGATTCAGTTATCATGGGTTCTTCCCAATCAATTTCTACCCCATCGATCCATATCCCCAATTCCGGCGACACATCTCGCAGTTGAGTAATAATTGCGTCGCTACAGATACCTACTTGCTGAAACCTTTGACCACCTAAGCATTGTACGGGACTGGGAGTATCGATCGCCGATGCTAGACCGCCATTATCAACTCCAGTCTGGTCAGGCTGCCAATCAATCACAGCACTTTCATCTAATATAGTACCTATCAACCGGGGAGGTTCACGGGTAGCGATATCAATTTCCCAATGATAGCCTGGGAAATCAGCACTTAAAATCGCCACTAATCTAAGGGTTCCTTTATACCATAGTTTACCCGGTTCGAGAACGCGGACAGTAATGCCACCAATAAGTCTAGCGATCGCCGCCGAACCTCTAACAGTATGCCACATCAGAGATTGGATCAACTGACTGAGGCTAACTTGAGGAATCATCACATAGCCATAAGGAGATGATTGGCGATTATCTTGAGATTCTGAGGCGATCGCTTCCACCAAATCCCAGGCTTTGCGAATCAGAAAACGATTAAATATATCTGGGGATAGTTTAGGTTCTGGGGAGGAAACCCGGCGATTTTTACTATGAGAAACCGATGATTGAGCCGGTTCATCCGCCGCCGCAAAATTCTCATAACTTAAACAGAATTTTTCCAGGGGAACCGCTATTTTCTGAATAATTCTTTCTTGAAAAGAACGACTAAAAATCATCATATCAGTGAGTTTCAGTTGACTTACCAATAAAAGGTATGGGGTCATTTCCTCGGAATCGTAACTACCTTCCATGGGATCATAATTAACCTCATTAACCTGATGGTTACTCCACTGCATCGAAGGATAATTAACTAAAAATTGAAATCCGAAATCTAATAATAGTTGACCGGGTTCCCAATTATATCCAGGTTCGAGAACTGCAATTGATTGTGATTTCCATAAATCCAGCGCCTCAAATTCTTGATTAATAATATTTTTAAGCTGCTCAAGCAGAGACTTGGCTGAACGAGGAACAGTACATAACTCACAGTCAAAAGACTGCACGATCGCATTATGATGTAAATTAAATTTAGGACTCTCACCCGTAGCCAGGTCTAAATCATATTGACCCTGGGGAGTTTTCAGGATTAAACTAGCTACCAGTCGCAAAACCCCTGGTTTTCTTGTACCTCGAGGGGAAGTTACCATCACCTCAATTCCAGTTAGCAGCGCCATAATATTTTCAGCACTACAGCCTAAGCGCCACAATAATAGGGTTTGCAAATCACCGAGAGTTACAATTTCCGATGGACTCTTATCCGATAAATTCCCGGACTTAGGGTAACTTTTTTCTGTGGTTTTTTGCCCTTCTAAAAAATGATGCCAAATATCCACCAGTTCCTCGGCAACGTAGGGAATCAGACGTTCTTCGGCGGCCAAAGGTGGCTCACTGGCGACAGAGAGGGAATCAGAGTTAATCTCAGCATTAGTCTGTAGGAGAGCATCAGATGATGAATCATTAACTAGCGATCGCAGACTAAATATCAGTTCTACCAACTTTTCCAGACTGTTAATTAAAGCGCCTGTTCCCACACCTTTACCCAAATCTCTGAGACGGGAAACATCAACTTTCACTAAAGTTAACTGTTGGGCGATCGACATATTTTTAGCCGTGGTACTATCGTCGCCATAGATAATTAGATCAGACATCAATGTCCTCCGATAATTCTTGTAAAGGTAAACCTAGACTATCCACTACCTTGATAGAGTACCCTGTTGAGGGAACTAAGGCTAAACCAGTTTGTTTCCAAGGTGCTAAGGCTGTAGCGACAGGACAGTTATACTCAACTAAACGATGACCTGACCAATTAAAAATTTGCATTTTTCCAGGTTCGATCGTCCAACCATAACCCCAGTCTGCCATAAATAAAGCTGTCGGGGGGGATGCTACAGCCACACGAATGACACTGAGAGGTTTAAGATTGATTTGCAGTAGGGTTAAGGGTTGATGCTGACATAAAGCCAGGATCGTATAAGGATGAGGGGTGGCGAATACTTGGTTAACATTGATGGGTAATTTTATGGTTCCCATGGGCGCACCTCGGCGACTGTACATCTGAAAAATAGTTTTCGGTGATGAGGGTTTAGTGTTTGACCAAGTAGCCAATAAATGCCGCCCATCAATAAAGGTTAATTGAGGTAGTATTTGTGTGGAAACGGAAATCACTTTTAGGAGTTTTACCGATGAGTGACCCTTATCGTCGGTGCTATGGTGGGGGTTAGTTAATCCTTTGGTGAGAGAGTAAAATCGCAGTTGACCAGGTACAGCGATCGTTAAATAGTCCCGTTGCCATTCTGGCAGTAGATGTGCCTGTCGGGAAGAGTTCAAATGAGATTGAACTACATCCTGGGATATACTCAGGGTAGTTTTTTTAATATTTGTGCCAGTGTCTTTAAAGATTTGGGGCAGAAACCCTAGAGATTGGGAGTCTGGCTGAGGACTGGAGTTATGCCACCAATGGAGATAATTATTGGTCAAAATATAACACCCATGAGACATGGGATATAAACTAACTACAGATTCTGATACGGTGAAGGATTGAGACTGTTGTTCTGTGTAGGACCAGGCGATCACATTGCTACCTGTGGCACTGTAGAGATGGGTCGGATTTGATGCTAGAAGGGGTTGGCTGTCAGAGGGGGGAGGGTTGTTGAATTTATGGGGGAGATCATAAAATTCCAGGGAGTCGATCGCATTGCTGTCCGGGTCTAGGGAGTCCGCCGCCTCCCCGGTTCTGGTCATCTGTGATGGCAAATACCAGGGAATTAAGCGATCGCCTATTTCTTGCACAGATGGATCAGCCATAGCCGCCTTTAAACTTTCCGCCATAGCGCCGGCGCTCGGAAAACGGCGGGCTGGCAGTTTTTCCAGGGATTTTTGTAATATATTTTGTAGGCACTCCGGCAAAAAAGTAGGCCGTTCAACTCGATGGTTCATGTGCGCCCACATAAGTTCACTAAATAAACCATGAAAGGGGCGATCGCCTACTAATAATTCATACAATACCACCCCCATAGCATATACATCAGATTGAGCCGAGTACATACCATAAAACCTTTCCGGGGCCATATAAGCCGGAGAACCCCCTGGCGATTGACTGGAAGAACCTATATCATGGTGACTGGGTAGACGACGAGCAATGCCAAAATCAGATAGTTTCGGCTGCCATTTACCAGCAACTATCGTCAGGAGTATATTCTCTGGTTTAAGATCACAGTGAATTATGCCCCGCTGATGAGCATAGTCTAAGCCTTCGAGTATCTCTACTATAATCTGTAGACCTTCGAGGAGTCCTAGAGTTTGATCACCCTCAATTAAACCCCGCAAAGTTCCAGCCTCACAGTAGTCCATCACTAGATAGCGCCCGTTTTGGATATGTTCCAAACCCAGACAGGCAGCAATGTTAGGATGCTGTAAACTAATGATATACCAAAGTTCTTGTAGGAACTGATTGGTTGGCGATCGCTCATGGCTCAATTCCTTGAGTGCCACCAATTTACCTTTTTGGCGATCGCTCGCGCAATAAACCTTCCCGTACTGTCCTTGTCCTACCAATCCCAAAATTCTATATTTAGAACGCTGCATAGCTTTAGCTAGTGTCCCCCCAAATCCAATTAAAATAGAAATGAATTTACAGTAAGCTGCTCCCACTTTTTGAATTTGTTCATATACAACCGAAGCTCACAGGATTACTATGTCATCTAAAATTGAGTCTCAACCCAATTCCCAATCAAATTATCCTGCTCCTACTAGAATCATACAATCTAGGAGCCAATATCAATCTTGCCATATTAATGTCCCTGATCTGGAACGACCTGTTCCTGCTATTTCTGTCGGTCAGGAATATTATAGTTTTTTTCGGGCCGTCCCCAACGCTGACAAAACCTTTGAGATTATAGCCAAATTGAGCAACATGGGGGAAAATACAGTTATTACTAGAGTACCCACAGCCTATGTGATTTGGGTCCTTGAACCCCAAGCGTCCCTATGTCAAAGGTAACCACCAGGGGAAAGACAACAGGGAAGGGGTCATTTAATTAAATCTGACACCCGATACCCTGTCAATTAAACCCTTAGTCCAGTGTCAATACACTAGCGCCCAACGCTATACTTTAACTAAATTACAATCAAGACTGAACCACATCATTATGGCTAAAGTTATTCGCCTCGAACCTATCGCTGAGGAGATGGAGGTTAAAACTAATTCTAACATTTTATCTGCTTTGCTTTCTAAAGAACTTCATGTCTTGAAAGAATGTGGCGGTCGTGGAATGTGCGCCACCTGTCATGTTTATATTAAAGATGGCATGGAGAGTCTGTCGCCAGTTAACCGACGAGAACAAAGAACCCTAGAAGTAATTACTACCGCCCAAAAAACATCCCGCCTCGCTTGTCAAGCCCACGTTCTCGGAGAGGGTATTGTCATTGAACTACCTTCCGGGATGTATATTAATGCTATTGAGGATGTGGAGTCTTTAATCGGAAGACGCGCCGAACAGGAACTCCTGCATCCTATTACCGGGGATGTAGTTGTGGAAACTGGTAAACTGATTACCCGCTCGATTATTAATCAACTCAAAGAAACTCAGTTCCAGGTTGGTGAGTATATGTCTCGTACTACAGATGCTAAATAAGTTTACACTTCACAGGGTTTGAGGATTGCCACCCCTCTCCCCCAACCTGGAAACCAGGGAGAGGGTATATTACTCGCAAAAAAACATCATTTTGTCGATGGTTTGTAAACTTTGCCATTGGGGAGGGTAGCCCCAGCCAGTTGAGCGCCTTTGAGTTCAACCCCCGCCAAAATAGCGGCGCGAAGATTAGCTTCTCGGAGGTCAGCCTTAGTTAAATTAGCTCCGGTAAGGTTCGCATCAGTTAAATCAACGCGATCGAGATAAGCGCCGCCTAGGTCAGCATGAATCAAGCAAGCACTTTGCAAATTAGCGCCACTGAGGTTAGCAGCACTAAGATTAGCTTCCATTAACAATGCACCCACTAAAGTAGCTTCACTCAAATAGGCTCCGGCTAGATTAATCCCAGTTAATAATTTTTGGCTCAGGTCCACCCCCCCCAAATCAGCACCACTGAGGTTAACCTTAGTGAGGTGAGCGCCATTAAGACAGATATCTCGCAAATAGGTTTTGCTGAGATTAGCTCTACTGAGGTTGGCTCTAGTTAGGTTAGCTTGATACAAATCAGCTTCTACCAGGGATGCTGAGTTGAGATAGGCATCTGTCAGGTTAGCACCACGCAAATTAGCACGACCAAGATTAGCTTTAGTTAAATCAGCTTCCGTCAAGTTAGCACCCATGAGATTAGCGCGAGTCATTTTGCACTCACTCAGATTGGCGGCGCTAAGGTTGACATCCTTGAGGTTAGCAGAACTTAGATCAGCTTGAAATAAGTCCGCCTCAGATAAATTAGCTTTAATTAAATAGGCACGAACAAAGTTAGCTGATTGTAAATTGCTTTTGGTTAAATTCGCGGAACTGAGATCAGCTTTGTGCAAATTGGTTTTGATAAAAATAGCCTCAGTTAAATCAGCCCAATTTAGATGAGCCGATTCTAGGTTGACACCACTTAAAGTTGCACCTTGTAGATTGGCTCCATTGAGACTAGACCCGCTGAGGTTAGCCCCAGTTAAGTTAGCTCCACTGAGGTTGACTTTACTTAGATTTGCTAAACTGAGATGAGCGCCGCTGAGATCGGCTTCACTAAAATCAGCCCCAATCAGTTGTGCTCTGTTATTGATCTGTGAGGCTCCTACGCCGATGGTAGAGATACTACTACTTTCGGGATGGTTCCTGGTGGTGAGGATAATGCCACGCAGGCTAATTCCTTTAAAGTTTCTCTCTCCTTCTGCATATCGACTGATAAGTTCTGTGGCATCCATAAGTTAGGGCAAAAATCAATCTGGTTTAACCTCCCCTCTGTTATCCAGACTTTTGTTGGCAGAGTTGCCGGAGAATAGTGTCATGGTCTTGATTTTCATCAACCATTGCTTCTGCACCCTTGAGACGATCGCTCAATCCCACAATAAAGCAGTTATAATCTGCCCCTAGGGATTGACAAGTCGTTTGCACACAATGCAAATCACGGCCAGTTAACTGGCTAAAAAATATGCTCAATAACCCCGCCTCTAGGTAGCAAACCGGCCGTTTCCATTCAGGAGCCCCCAGGCTAAAGGGGGAGTGAGTTGTCTTAATCAACAGAAATCCTTGTTGATTATAAGATCCATCTATTTCTAAAGTTCCCCAACCGTGAGTTTTCCAACATTGTTGTAAGCATTGAGTAAATTGTATCATTTCCATACTGCCCAGGGGCTGATGGTAATATTCGGCGATTTCTTCGCAAAATCTAACGTAAAAGTGTTTCCCCCACCAGCGACCACAGTTAAATAGTACCAGACGGGCGGCTTGACCTGTTTCTTGTTCTAAGCCCTTATAAATCGCTCTGACTAGGGTATCCGGTAGGGCTAAAATGCGATCGCCGCGCCGATTTTCTAATAAACCCAGTTCTAAATCACCCCTAACGTAACTATTGAATGCGAAGTAGTTACCGGGGAGTTGAGTTTGTCTAAGCAGTTCATCAATTTCGATCATCGTAGTTCTCCTTATTCTAAGTAATAAGCCATCGCCCGTCTGTAGAGGCTAATCTGAGTGATTCAGTAATGTTTCTTTCGCTAGATTTAGGTAATCTTCCAGGTAAATCATAGCTTTAGGAGAGAGCATTTCTTCCAGCTTACCTTGTAAAAGTTCATAAATTTTGGTTTCAATCGCTTGACTTTGGCGAGTCTTCACAAAACCTCTCAGCCAGTCCAATACATTATTTTTTAGGTACTCCGTATCATCTAGCAACATAGCCATGGCACAATGACGCATAATCAGAATCCAATGTTGTAGAGATTTTTCTACAATAGGCTGTTGTGCATCAGAAAAAGCCGTCTGTAATTTTTCCGCAATAGGTTCAAAAATCGTCGCTTCGCGATCGCGCAAAAATTCGTAGATCTTGAGTCTTTGAGCCAAAGTTGACGTATGGCGTTTAAATTCCTGAAGTTCTTCAGGTTTCAGATAGCGATTTTCAGCTTGAGTCAACAAGCTATTAACATCTGAGGACATAAGTTTTACCTAGGAATTATGGATGTGGAAGTTGGATTATGTGGTCAGATTTTCCCTGATAATTAACTTATAGTTTTAGAACAAATTTACCAGATCGTCGATGGTGACATCATTTTCTGTTTCTGGCGAATTTTCCGCGAAAGAAACCGATGATTTGCTGGGGAAGACTCCCACTTCTGGTGTGCCTTCCCAGACAAACCGATTAAAAAATTCCGCCACAGAAATGCTCAACGTTTCTAAGTCTTCACCCCCCGTATTATTGGGGCTGCTGGAACTTTGGCTAGTTCCTTGCCAGTTAAGATTATTGAAGAATTCCTGAACAGAAATAGATAGCCAGTCCTTGGGTTGGTCAGTCATTATCTTCGCTTTCCATCTTGTAATTTCCGTTGAATGTCGCGGGCTGTTGCTCCTTCGTTAAGCCAGAATGCTGCTGCATCAATGCGATCGGGGTTGCCCAGTAGAAATTTACAGTAAGTTTCCCCCATCGAGTAGCATTGCAGTTCAATGCAACTGAGGGGTTTTTTAACCAGCGTGCTAAAAAATCCCGAAAATAGCCCAGCGTAGATGTGACAGACAGGTTTTCCCACATCTCCGAGACTACGAGCCACAGCCGAGTCGAATAGGTTAATAAAAATGCAGCCATGTTGGCGATCGCTCATATCTACCTCCCATCGTCCCCAACCTTGGGCCGTAAAGGGCCACCACCAGGTTTCTAACAGGAACATGAGGTTAGACTTGCGGATACTACGGCCAAATTCTTCCTCAAACCATTTTTGGAAAAATTCCGCATCTTCTAGTCCCCACTGATGTCCAATCGTGTACATAATCACTGATGAAGCTGGACCAACTTCTTCTTCCAATCCTTCTACCAGACCAATAATAAAATCTTCGCTGGTGAGGATATTGCGGGAGTTATTCCAATCCGTGATCGAACCCGTGGACGATTCCAGGCTAAAAAAATCTTGAAATCTATAATGGTTATGAGCCTTGGGATTATAGCGTTTCAGCAGAGATTCTGTCTGAATTTCGTTGGTAGCCGGGGAAGTTGAGGTCATTTGTATAATACTCCTTTTTAACAGGGGTGGATCCAAAGTAGACTCAAATAAGTTTCTTAATTTTAGGGGATTTTTAGATCCAGTAGGGTTGAAGGAACCGAATACCCATAGCTGGCCAACAGATATCAATCAGCTGATACCCTATCAGTCCCTAGGCTGACCGGAAGTAGATACCCGCCTATTGTTACTGCCATCTATTCTGGCTGATATTCCTGGCTGCGACCCCTAGAGTCATGCTTTGCACCCCAAAGAGCCCCCATAATAGGTCAATTCATCCCTTGACCCCAAGGAATCCTGTTACAGCCTGTTCAGAAATCATCTGATCACCTCTCAAAGTCCCTCTCCCTTTCTGGGAGCCAGATTTAGAAGGAATCCTGTTACAGCCTGTTCAGAAATCATCTGATCACCTCTCAAAGTCCCTCTCCCTTTCTGGGAGCCAGATTTAGAAGGAATCCTGTTACAGCCTGTTCAGAAATCATCTGATCACCTCTCAAAGTCCCTCTCCCTCTGTGGTAGCCAG
>NZ_JBIMLI010000078.1:0-11916 GCF_051859755.1 Limnospira sp. | reverse complement strand
AGATTTAGAAGGAATCCTGTTACAGCCTGTTCAGAAATCATCTGATCACCTCTCAAAGTCCCTCTCCCTTTCTGGGAGCCAGATTTAGAAGGAATCCTGTTACAGCCTGTTCAGAAATCATCTGATCACCTCTCAAAGTCCCTCTCCCTTTCTGGGAGAGGGATTTAGGGTGAGGGCAATGTATTAAGCGACTGGTGAACAAGCTGTATCCAACCAAGGGGTTGAAATTCCTGCCCGGCAGTTTTTAGGCTAAACCCCACCCAGAATAGATAGTATATACACCCTTTTTACTAATTTAACTGAACGCGCCTGATGATGGCTGCCAAGTACCCCACCCTCAACCTAGTAGCGTGGGGTAACAACCCCCAAGAACTAACGCTTTTGATACCAGCGTGTTTCAACTGTCTGGTTAGGCGTAAATTCCGACACTTCCCGCCCTATTTGAAACTCCGCCGACGGCAAAAGGTTTAGACAAGCATTAACAGTGCCGTCATGGAATGTCTCGCATTCAGGAAAAGTCCATTCTCTCTTTCAGGCAGTTAAATCATCTTTGATATATCCACAATTATAACATATTTTATAATTCGGAAATCATCCACCCCTCCAGCCAATTAACAGCAGTAGCGTTAACAGTTCCCATCTACCCTAATCTGTTGGGCAAATTGGCGATTGTTTACCAGGAATTTGATTGGCAAGTATTCGCCACTAATAGCTTGGTTTTTGCACCTTAGTTATCGACTAATTTTAGGCTGGGAATCTCATCGTTTATTCGCGACTTTTTCCTTGATTTTAGCTACCATAATCCTGCCTTTTCGGCGATTATTACAGCCTGGGAATTTTCGACTTAGCCTCCTTTGTCTAATTCTCAAGCGTCTTAATCAACTGTTTCCGGCTTGGAGGTAATGGCAAAAATTTTTCACCCAAAGTCCGCGCCGATTTTCCCCCCATTTAAAGGAGCTACAGCCTGTTCAGAAATCATCTGATCACCTGTCAAAGTCCCTCTTCCTCTCTGGGAGCCAGATTTAGGGTGAGGGTAATGTATTAAGCGACTGGTGAACAAGCTGTAATGGGATTTATAATTCCGTAACCATACCGCCTATTGACCCGATGGTGTTTGAGTGACTGTAACGCTTTGGATTTACCCTTCAATTTCTCCATGAGTGACCATTTGAATCCGGGTCATTTTCCGCAATTCAGCTCGCCGTTTTCAGTGATTGAGAAATCTTGAGGAACCCTAAAAGACTGTTGATGTCAGCCTTAATGGGGGAAATTTACTCATACTTTCCAAACATCTAACCTCAGCCGTTTATACATCTTTTAAAGTTGGCGCGAACGGTGGGAAATTAACTTCTGGGAACCATTCATATTGCCTCCTTGGTTTTGACATCGGTAGTTAAGCGCAAAACATGGTTATAGACCAACCGAGAATCACCAAAACATTGGGCGAAAAATGCTTTTTGTGGTGGATTCGGATAGAGCCGAAAACGGTATGCCTTATTACCCATGTCTGATACCTGTACCTCCTCCAACCCATCATAGCATAGCCTATCTATTTGGATTCAAAAAGTTAAGTTAAGTTTTGTCGTCCGAACTGACGTTAATATATTGGTCTGGCATTAATTCTCGTAACCATAGCGCATTCTCCCCGACATTTTCGATAAGTTTCTGATCTAGTTGATGGAGTCTGGCTAAAGCGATCGATATTCAGACCGGGGAAAATGCGACTTTGAATAGTAACCAGGACAAAAAGAAATCCAGAATAAAGATAGCCAGCAGGGACGTGACTACAGCAGTTGTAGTTGATTGTCCGACTCCTTTAGCGCCTCCCGTCGTGGTCAGACCCCAACTGGTTCCAATCACAGCGATCGCCCACCCAAAGACCAAGGACTTAATTTCCGCGCTAATCAAATCCCACAATCCCATTAAATCTCGAATCGAATCGAGGAACAGCACCGATGGTATATTGTAAAAACTCGTAGCTATGAGTAACCCACCTGCTAACCCCGTAATCAGACAAATGATGGTCAGTAGGGGAAGCATGAGAGAACAAGCCAGGACACGGGGAATCACCAGATAGTCCACCGGGTCAGTTTTCATAATATACAGCGCATCAATTTGTTCTGTAACTCGCATAGTTCCCAATTCAGCCGCAAAAGCCGAACAGACCCTTCCCGCAATAATCACAGAAGTGAGAACCGGGGTAAGTTCACGGCTGAGAGACAAAGCCAGAATTCCTCCCACCAAGTGACCTGCGCCCAGGGTAATAAATTCCTGTGCCACTTGAATAGTGAACACCATACCCACGAAACTAGCCGTCAGCAGCGCGATAAATAACGATTCTGGACCAACGATCGCCATTTGTTCTAGGGTATTGCGGCGGTGAATTTTCCCCTGTAGGATGTGCAGCAGAACCTGTCCCCCCAAAAACAGCGAGGCGATAAAGCGTTGAGTCCAAATACCAAGGCTAGAACGGGTTTTAGTAGGATTCAAGGAACTGACTATGGTTGCAGTAGCAAATTGTATACCTGGTGGCTAGTAGCCGTAGTCCGATGATATCATTATATCAAACTTCCTATCATTTCCGCATCCGCCCGTCCCCCGTTGGTGGTTGCCAAGCTGAATTTTAGCTCCAATTTAGTCTAGGATTAAGTGGAAATTGTTATTTTCGAGTTGGGGAAATTAGGATAAATGGCGGATATTGTAGATATAGCAGTGAGTGCCGGGTGTTTCACCACCTTGGTGGCAGCGGTACAGGCAGCGGGATTAGTGGAAACCCTGAAAACTCCCGGTCCTTTTACGGTTTTTGCGCCCCATGATGATGCTTTTGCGAAACTCCCCCCCGGAACTGTTCAGACCTTAGTGCAGAACCCACCCCAGTTAGCGAGGATTTTAACATATCATGTGGCTGCTGGCAAGTTCCTGAAGGCAGACCTAGAAAAACTGGATTATTTAACTTCGGTGGAAGGTGCGCCTATTTCTCTGAATTTTACCGAGGGATTTGAGGTGAAAAATGCCACAGTTATCAACCCCGATATTGAAGCAGACAATGGGGTGATTCATGTGATTGATACAGTCATTTTAATGGGGTGATATTCCCAGTTATCAATACCGGAAAAATCCCCGCCCACCCCCCAGGTTTAAGTAGACAATCAAGGCAGTTGTAGTCAGTGCATTCGTGGCAGGATAACCATGGATTTAAATAGGTTTATTAGTTTGAATAGTCGGCTATTGGGGGGAACCGCTTTGTTGGGGTTGGGTGCTATTGTCACCGGAGGATTAAGCGGCCCTGTTTTAGCCCTGGGGACTAATGTTACCTATGGCTTAATTGCTAACAACCTAGGCACATTAATAGACCGATTACGCAGCCAGAGTAGCGATGTTCTGCGGAATGAAGATATCGCCAAAGCCGCAGGACGCACGGTAGCCAAAGCCTTGACCGAAAAAATCAGCCCCAAGTATCCCGATATTCGGAAGTCCTTAGATAAATTTGGGGACAATATCGAGGGTTATTGGGTGGAATGGGCCGAACAAGCCCAAACCCTGAACCTGTTTGAAACCCTCCAAGAACAGCAATTATATCAGATTTTCTGCCAACCACCGGAGCAGTTTACCGAGTATCAGGTTCTACCCGAACCGGAATGGCGGGAGGTCGTCACCTGGTTATTCCAACAGGGATGCGAGAAGGGGGTTTTGGGGGATACCCCGGAGAGTTATCAAGATGTCATCACCGACTTGGCGGCGGAATTAGCCGTTAACTTCAATAAACACCTGCGCCAAGTCCTGAAAGACGATGCCAACAACGGCGGGAAAGCCTTTGTGGGGATGTTATTTGACCTGCATGGGGCGACCTTGGCACAAATTGCCGAAATTCGGGAGGTTTTACCCCAACTCGCCACCCGTCAGGATATGCGCCGGATATTAGCCGCCATTTCCCAATTACAAAACCCGAACCCCCCCGCACCCGCCACCCCTTGGCACGGTTTAGGGGCTGTGGATACGGTTCCCCAACCTCCCCCTCATTTTCTCCCCCGTCCTGAAGATATTGCGGCTTTAAAAGAACGACTTTTGACCCCCAACCATCAAACCCTAGTGATGACGGGACAGGTGCAGAAAGTCGGGTTACAGGGGATGGGAGGACTAGGGAAAACGGTGTTAGCGGCAGCCTTAGCACGGGATAACGAGGTGCGGCGAGAGTTTCCCGATGGGATTATCTGGCTGACGGTGGGGACTAACCCCAAGCCTATGGCATTGTATGAAACCATCGCCGAAGCCTTGGGGGAAACCAGTGCCTATAAGGAAGGGGAACCCCAGTGGAATGCCTATCTCTCCGATTTGTTGCGGGGGAAACGCTGTTTATTGGTTCTCGATGATGTGTGGTCACAACGGGAAGCCGAGCGATTTGTGGAGGTGTTGGGGCCGGACTGTCGCCTGTTGCTGACGACGCGGGATGCCCGGTTAATTGCGGGGTTGGGGGCTAATGGCTATGAGTTGGGGATGCTGGATGATACCCAAGCGCGACAATTATTAGCCAATTGGGCGAGAGTCCATGTGGAAATGTTACCCCCAGAAGCGGAGGCGGTGCGGAAACATTGCGGGAATTTGCCCTTAGCCTTGACCTTGGCTGGGGCGCAAATTGGCATGGGCAACAGTTGGGCGGATTTGCTGACGGCGTTGGATACGGCGGATTTGCACTATCTCGACCCTTCCGAGGGCAGTATCTATAAAGTCCTCAAAACCAGTGTGGAGCAGTTAGCCGCACCCTTGCGACAGGCGTATTTAGACTTAGGGATTGTGGCAGCGGATGTGCAAGTGTCGGAGGCGGCGTTAGTCAAGTTGTGGGGACGGCGGGGGGATATGCCGGACTATCGGTTGCGGCAGTGGTTGACGGAGTTGGCGCAACGGGGGTTAGTGTTTGTGTCGGGGGAGTCGCCCTCGCGGTGGATGTCCTTGCATGACGTGCCGCAGAAGTATTTACGGGAACAGGTGCAGAATCCGGCGACGTTGCATCGAGACTGGTTGCGGAGTTATGGCGGCGGCCAGTTTCCCTGGACGGGGGCGGAGGTGGCGGCAGAGGTTTATCTGTATCGGCAGGGGCTTTATCATTTCCGAGAAGCGGGGGAAATAGCAGCGTTTCGGCGGTTGTTATGGGATTTTGATTGGTTACAAGGGAAGTTAGAGGCAACGGATAGTCGGGCGTTGTTGGCAGATTTTGAGGCGGTGACGGTTGGGGAGAGTCGGGACAGTGGGCTGAAGCGGCTGGAAGGGGCGTTGCGGTTATCGGCTCATGTGTTGGAGAAGGATAGCAGTCAGTTGGCGGGGCAGTTATTGGGGCGGTTGTTGTGATTTTCTCACTGATGTTAAGATAATCATGCAAACAACAGAATTAAGGTGATTTTAAATGACTCAAGTAATTTCAGAAGATGCTATAAAAAGGCGAGAACAGTGGATTCAAAAAATCAAAAATCTGAGCGGAAGATTTGGGGTCAATGTGGAAAGCGTAGAAAACGAATTGAAAAGAGAAATAAAACAATTTGGCTCAGATGTATTGATTGATCATTTGCGACTTTGTGGCAATATTCCCGAAGAATATAAGCATGACTCCAGTGAAGAGAAATTATACTCAAAGTACACGGACAGCCTTTTATCTTTTACATATAACGAAATGGGGCTGACCAGTATTGTTTTAACGGAAAAGTCCAATTCAGCAGACGTTGAAGCAGTTGCGAAAAACTATAGCTTCGTTGCGGACGCTAAAGTCTTTAGACTCAGTAGAACAGCTAAAAATCAAAAGGACTTCAAAATTCAAGCACTGGATAATTGGAAAAGAGGTAAACCCTATGCAATGGTAGTTGCCCCAATTTATCAATTGCCAACTCGAAAAAGTCAAATTTATGAGCAAGCATCAAGTAGAAATGTTTGTATTGTAACTTATTCACATTTGTCCCTATTTGTTAACTATGCAAGAAGAGAAGGTAAATCTAAAGCAGAGGAGTTACTCAACCAAATTTTTACTACAATTCCTGCATTAAATCCTTCTACAAGTGCGGTTGATTATTGGTTGGCTGTAAACAAGACAATTTTGAGTTTTTCAAGTATCATTGATGAGCTTTGGAAATTGGAGAAAGAAGCAGCTACTGAATCGACAAGGATTGCCAAAAATGAAGGAATCAGATTTTTGGCTTCTGAGCGGGAAAAAATCATGAGAATGAACCGTGAAGAAGCTGTGATGGAACTGATTAAAGTTAGCAAAATAGATAGTAAAATTAACAAAATTCAGTCTATTAGTGATAGTAATTTATTTGCAATCAAATAAGGTGAATTAATCATGGTTGATGTTAATCAGATTATTAAAGGAAATTGTATCGAAGTGATGAAGTCCTTTGATGAAAATTCAATTGACTTAACTATCACCTCCCCTCCTTACGATAATTTAAGAAAATACAAAGGATATACTTTTCCTTTTGAAGAAATAGCACGGCAATTGTATCGTGTGACCAAGCCAGGTGGTATTGTTGTTTGGATAGTTGGCGATGCCACTATCAAAGGAAGTGAAACTGGTACAAGTTTTAAGCAAGCTCTTTATTTTAAAGAAGAAATTGGCTTTAATCTTCATGACACAATGATTTTTCAAAAATCTAATCCCATACCACAGATTTATAGGAAAAGATATAATAACATTTTTGAGTATATGTTTGTTTTCAGCAAGGGAAATGTCAAAACCCATAATCCCATAAAAATTGATTGCTTACACGCAGGACTTGAACTCCATGGAACTACTTATAAAAATTATTCTAGAGGCAAGCAAAAGCGGGGGAAAATGGCCCACCCGGTCAAAAATCAAAAGATAAAAGGTAATATTTGGGAATATGTTGTTGGCAAAAAATCAGAAGATCAAGAAGCAAAAGATCATCCGGCTCCCTTCCCTTGTGCCCTGGCTTGTGACCATATTAAATCCTGGACAAATCCAGGAGAAATAGTGCTTGATCCAATGTGTGGAAGCGGGACTACTTGTAGATCTGCATTTCAACTTGGAAGGCAATATATCGGGATTGAAATTAGTCATGAATATTGTGAATTGGCAAGAAAACGGATTCAAAAAATTGAAGCGCAGCCCAGATTACCCATATTGGATTTAGAATAATAAAGCACATGAAAATATATTGAATTGTTCGGTTTTTTCGTTATCCAAGAATACCACCCTGAAACTATGGTATTTGGCGACGGGGACGGAACTGGCTACCCTCACCGGGCATAGTCGCGGGGTAAATGCAGTAGCGATCGCCCCCGACGGGAAACGAGCGGTCTCGGCATCTTCGGATAACACCCTGAAACTGTGGGATTTGGAGAGGGGGAGGGAACTGGCTACCCTCAGAGGGCATAGTTGGTCGGTAAATGCAGTAGCGATCGCCCCCGACGGGTTCCGAGCGGTCTCGGCATCCATGGATAAAACCCTGAAACTGTGGGATTTGGAGAGGGCGACGGAACTGGCCACCCTCAGAGGGCATAGTTGGTCGGTAAATGCAGTAGCGATCGCCCCCGACGGGAAACGAGCCGTCTCTGCATCGGATGATAAAACCCTGAAACTGTGGGATTTGGAGACGGGGGAAGTGTTAGCCACCTTTACCGGGGATGCTGATATGCTTTCCTGTGCCGTTGCACCGGATGGGGTGACGGTGGTGGCGGGGGATAGTGGGGGTCGGATGTATTTTCTGCGGTTGGAGGGGTTGAGCGGTTAATATCACTGTGGACTATCTAATTTTGTTAGAATTACCGAAATATATCAACTGATTCACTCATGGAAATTGCCAAAGTCTCCGAAACAGGACAGATTATCATTCCACCAGAAATGCGGAAACTCTATAGCTTGGAGGTGGGGACAGAAATCATCTTGACCGATACAGGAAACGGGATTTTAATTCAGCCCAAACCGCCTTTTCCTCCTACTACTTTAAATGAAGTAGCGGGGTGTTTGAAGTATAACGGTTCACCCAAAACCTTAGAGGATATGGAATCTGCTATTAGCCAAGGCATTCAGGAGCAATGGCATGATTGCAGTTGATACCAATATTGTAGTTCGGCTTCTAGCCTTGTAAAATGCTATTCAAAACATCAAACTATGCTAGACATAACCCTAAACTGGAAACCAGACCCCCAAACCTTGACCCAACTGGTACAGGTCGCCATCCAAGAACAGAAAAGTTTAGAAACTCTCCTCGATGAGGCGATCGCTCAGTATCTACAAGCAAATTTAACCCCTAACCCCCTTTCCCCATCCCCCACTCCCCCCGACCCCTTTCTCACAGGTCTCTATGACGGTAGTGCCGAACTTTCTACCGAAGCAGAAGCCATCCTCACCGCAGAAATTCAATCCGCTTCGGGTTTATCATGGAAAAAATAGGGGCGATCGCTGATACTGGATTTGTAGTTGCCTTGCTCAATCGCAAAGATCGCCAGCACGTTGCTGTTGCCACAATTTATCAACAGCACCCAACCATTGCCCTTCCCCAACCTGCACTAACCGAAATTGCTTATTTATTGGGGCGAGATGCGGGAATTCCTACCGTAGTTCAATTTTTGCGTTCCCTCGACAACAGCCGATTTAAAGTCATTTCAGGGAAAGAGAGTCAACCCTATAATGGAGAAGCACATTTTCTGGAGAGGACTCTATGTTACTCAGCGAACTGTTACCTACCGTTAATCAGTTATCTCATCAAGATAAACTTCGACTGATCCACTTTCTCCTCTTGGCAGTCGCTAAGGAGGAAGGGTGTAGCCTAGAACTAACCGGAGAAGTTGACTCAGCGAATGAGTTGCTCCAGCAGCTTGCATCGACTGAGGCAGTGGTATGGTCGCCGCAAACAGATAGCGCATCTGTTCAGGCTTTGTCGGATCTTCTGGTGGCTGCAAAGGAAGGTAGCATCTAATGCTTGATGGACAACGATATTCATTCACTGAACGCATTGATAGTTTTGGGCGATCTGCCATCATGCCCTATTTACCCTTGACGCTCACGTTAGGCGATCGCTCTGTGGACGTGACTGCGTTGCTAGATACAGGCGCAAGTGTCAATGTTTTGCCCTACGAAATCGGTTTACAACTAGGAGCAATCTGGGAAAATCAGACGGTTTCAATCCCCTTAAGCGGTAATTTGGGTCGGAGCGATTCACGAGGTTTGGTTGTATCTGGTGCGATCGCTCAGTTTCCTCCCGTGCTACTTGCATTTGCTTGGACTGAATCGAGAGATATACCCGTTATTCTTGGACAAATGAACTTCTTTGCCGAGTTCAACGTATGTTTTTATCGACACGAGTCGGCTTTTGAAGTTTGCCCGAAGGATAGATGAAATCAATCAACTTATTCGTGAGGGATTTGTGGTAGTTGCCGACTTAACCTATTCCGAAAAACAACAAGCAAAATTTGTGGCAAAATAGATTGCTTGATAGGCAAAAACTCAAAATATGCCAGCAACAAAGTACCTGTTACAGCAATCAATTAATTGAGACCCTTGCAGAAACTTACGGAAGGTAAACTATGACTCAACAAGTTCCCGAACCCAATGCCGAGTTACTATCCGCCGATGATGTTCATCAAGATGTGATGACCCTAACAACGGCATTAGAACAGCGCCATGCTGAACGCCAAGCCTATCAGATTTTATCCCGACCCGATATCCGTAATTTACGCTCATCGCATCCTAGCCGGGGGAATTTGTAGTACAGAAGAGGAAGCCAGAGAACGCGCCCTGAGCATTTTAATCGCTGAAGGTTGAGAAAGCGAGTTTCAAATAGCCATTAGAGACAAACCATGAAAATTAAAGCAATCATTTGGCACGAAAAAGATGTTTGGTGCGGTTCAGTCCCCGCCCTTCCCGGTTGCCACACCTGGGCATCCAGTGAGGAAGAATTGTTAGTTATGCTCGCAGATGCTGTTCAGGGTGGGCTCGAAGTTGCCAGCAAAGAACCAGAAATCACCCCAGAAAAAACTGATTGAATTGTCTTTATGAAGTCCATTAGGGTTAGGGATAATTGAGAGATTTGAGGGTTGATGGTAGCTCCTCAATTCTAGCAAATCTGCATCAAGGGCGATCGCACCGGGTGAAATGGCGATCGCACTACGGGAAGCGATGGGAGGACAGAATAACGGGGTAGAAGCAGTAGCGATCGCCCTGGACGGTAAATTTGCTATTTCCAGTTCATGGGATAACACTTTAAAAGTATGGAACTTAGAGACAGGTACAGAAGTAGCTATGTTTCTTGGAGAAGCGGAGATGAGTTCCTGCGCCATTGCACCGGATGGGGTGACGGTGGTGGCGGGGGATGAAGGGGGGCGCGTGTATTTTCTGCGGTTGGAGGGGTTGAGGGGTTGAGAAATGGGGTTGCTTAACCCGATTGGGGTGAGGCGGCAAAGGTTAGGGCAGCCACCGGGTTTCTTTCCCTGCATCCGAATCACCAACCCGACCGCTATAATGGCAAAAAGAAACCTCTGGAAAACAGGATGCCAATCACCTTAAACAAAGGACAAGAAAAATTATCACCCAGTAGGGGCGAAAAATTTTTCGCCCCCAAACCCATCAATTCCATAACCTGATTTCTCAATTAATCTGTATTGAAGTGAGCCACCATGAGTTTATCCCTTACGCCAGAAACTGAACAACGCATTGCCCATACCCTCAATCAGGGACAATACCGTTCCGCTGATGAAGTGATATTAGCCGCCTTAGAACTCCTAGAGAAACGAGAACAATATTTAGCCGAACTCCGCCAGCAAATCGAAATCGGGTCAAGCCAAATTCAACAAGGAAAAGTTACCGATGGAGAACTGGTGTTTAGTCGTCTGCTCAACGGTTTACAGCAACAGATAGAGGATTCCTAATGGGGACTTATTCATTCTCTGATGCTGCTCTAGCTGACTTGGAGACCATTTCTGTATCCCTATCGGAAATAAACCCAGACTTAGCTATTAGATTTTTTGAAAAAGTCCGGGATAAATGCCGTCAGTTTGCTCAATTTCCCAATATGGGCAAAAACTACAGTCACATCAAGACAAATCTCCGAGGTTTGATTGTGGAAAATCACATCATATTTTACTTCCCTCGACCTGACGGTATCGATATTGTTCGCATCATTAATGGTTATCGAGACCTAGAATCATTGAATATCTGAAAATCTACAACCGGGTTTCTCCGATTAGCTTGGAGAAAAACCGGCAACTCCCAGCCACCCGGGTTCTGGGCTGTGGTGGTCGGTTGGCGATCGCCCTGTTGGGGTTGGGGATGGCGGATAAAGGTTTCATCGTCAATACAGCCATAGTATTGCGCCAGGGAATTATCCTCGTTTCCAGAGGTGCTTTCTACTGTGGGTGTTGCTTGTGGAAAAGGCGGCGGAGTTGGCTGTAAAGATTCTACCAAGAGTTTGAGCAATACCCAGCGATCGCCTGGAGGTAAATCTAAGACTTGTTTTGGCAATTGTTGGAAGGTCATTAGGGTTAGCGATAATTGAGAGATTTGATGGTTGATGGTAGCTACTCAATTCTAGCAACTCTGCATCAAGGGCGATCGCACCGGGTGAAATGGCGATCGCACCACGGGAAGTCATGGGAGGACATAGTAACGGGGTAGAAGCAGTAGCGATCGCCCCCGACGGGTTCCTAGCGGTCTCGGCATCCTGGGATAACACCCTGAAACTCTTGGATTTGGAGACGGGGGAAGTGTTAGCCACCTTTATCGGGGAAAGTGGTGCGATGAAGTCCTGTGCGATCGCACCGGATGGGGTGACGGTGGTGGCGGGGGATGGGTCGGGGCGGGTGTATTTGCTGCGGTTGGAGGGGTTGAGGGGTTAATATCACTGTGGACTATCTAATTTTGTTAGAATTACCGAAATATATCAACTGATTCACTCATGGAAATTGCCAAAGTCT
>NZ_JBIMLI010000077.1:0-22667 GCF_051859755.1 Limnospira sp. | reverse complement strand
GTAATAATCCCGGCACATTTATAAACGTATCTACGGATTCTTCCCAGAGTCTAATTACCTGAAATTGATGGCGAGTTTGAGCTATTTCTAGCTGGGTTTGGTAGACTAAATCCGAGGAACTTTCCCTTAAATAAATTACCACTTGCTGCATGGAGCATTCTGGGAACCGACGATAGACCCGCACCCAATAATCTAACATCCTAAACGGAATAGTTGGGTCCGGTTGGGTCTGAAATTCCAGATGCAGGATGACTCCCTCTGATTTCAGCAAGATGAGACTATCAGCCCGAATTGGCTCTAGGGAAAGTTCCGACGGGCTGAGTTCAGTCAGGGGAATGGGTTCTCCCAATAACCACTGGGCTAAATCCGCCGGAAACGTCTCAGCCAGGAACTTGCAAACATTGTCAAACATATTAGTATTATACCCCAATCTACGGGCGGTTGTGGGGAGTCTGTAAGGAGTCAGAAAAGAGTATTTTTAAAGCCTGTTCTAAATTAGCTGTAATCCTTTTGGTGGCTGTTTTTTTTGACTCACCATCTTCTGTGTCAACCGGAATGGGAGCGCCAATGTTTACCTTAACCCGCGTTCCTTTAGAAATGGGAGGTTGTCGATCATAACAAATGGCGATGGGAATAATTGGTAACTTGAAATCGGGTTGATTGGCGATCGCTTGTAGTGCAATTCTGGCTACACCTGATTTAATCGGGTGAATTTGATTATCTTGAAAAATATGTCCCTCTGGAAACAGTACCAACATTTCCTGATTTTGGAGAAGTTCGACACTATATCTAATGCTGGCGGTTCCTGGATTTTCGCGATTAACGGGAAATCCTCCCAACTTTTTGACAAACCACCCCTGGAGTCCTTGGGTTTGTTCCCATAAAACCATGTATCGCAAATCCCTCCCCGTAACTGACCTTCCAGCAACGTAGCCTAAGATCAGGGGGTCCCATCGCGAACGGTGGGTGGGGGCTAAAATTACCGGTCCTTCCCGTGGAATATACTCTTGACCCTCTACTTCAATTTGTTGAAAATATAGAGGCATGAAAATTCGACCCATCAGCCAGTAAGTGAGGGGGGTTAACCATGGGGAAACCTCGGATTCAAAGGAGTTTGAAGAGTTGCAACTAGGGGATGTTTGGTTTGACATTAGTATAGACACCTGAAATTTAGCTTTCCTTAATCATAACCCCTCTGAGTTTATTAATAATTATGATAATTATGGCGATCGCACTTCCGGTTATGTTATACACATAAAGGTTATCATAGAATGTGATGAGCTATTTAATTTAAGGATAATGAAACTGCTAAAATTGGCAATATCAATTGTACTCTGTATTGCACTTGGCTGGGGATTGATGCCCCCGGTTAATGCTGCCAATTTATCTGATCGCGATCGCTTACTTAAACAAAATGTCTGTGTCTCATTTTTGTGGAAAGTGTGTGATCTACAGGGTGCTGATCTCCGAGAACTTGATATAACTGGCGCTAACCTAACTAGGGCAAATTTACAAGGAGCCAATTTACAAAATGCTATATTACAGAAAGCGCGACTAGGTGGAGCCAAATTACAGGGAGCTAATTTACAGGGAGCCAAACTTTTTGAAGCTGACCTAAATCATGCTAATTTGATGAGTGCTAATCTCAATGATTCGGAACTATTAAAAGCTAATTTAACCTTAGCTAATTTACAGGGCGCTTATCTACAAAGTGCTAATTTAATCGAAGCTATACTCTGGGGTGCTAACCTAATTGGTGCTGATTTACAGCAGGCTAGTTTACAAAGTGCTAACTTAGAATATGCTAACTTAGCTGATAGTAATTTGAGGGAAGCTGACCTGCATAGTTTTTCTTTCCGAGAATTTCAAAAACCTACTAATCTGAGTCATGCTAACTTGGAAGGGGCTAATTTAGTTAATGCTAATGTGCGGGGTGTTATTTTAGAGGGGACAATTATGCCAGATGGGTCTATTTACCAGGAAAATACAGCCCTATAGATATTGTTAGTGTTCAGTTGTTCGGGAGGTGCGTCATAGGTATCTGACGCACCAATTTTCCCTGAGACTAAGCTCTAAGAGCTGGAACTAACCCCGAATGAATCAGTAATGGTTTGGTACTAGGTTCTCGTCCTCGGAAAGATTTAAACACCTCCATAGGGTGCAAACTGCCGCCTAGGGCTAATACGGTATGGCGGAATTTTTCCCCAATAGAAACCACGGCGGAATCATTATCTAATCCAGCTTCCTCAAAGGCGGCAAAAGCGTCGGCGCTGAGAACTTCCGCCCATTTGTAGCTGTAATATCCGGCGGCATATCCTCCGGCAAAAATATGACCGAAACTACATAAAAATGCGTCTTCTGGAAGAGGTGGTAAAACGGTGGTTTCAGCAGCAAGACGTTGACGCACATCATTGACAGTTTCTTTACCTCCGGGTTGGTAACGGTGGTGTAATTCCAAATCGACCAAGGAAAAATGAATTTGTCGTAACATGGCTGTACCACTCATATAATTGCGGGAGGCAAGTATTTTTTGGTAATAGTGTTCTGGGAGAGTTTCCCCGGTTTCGTAATGTTTAGCCATCCCAAATAATGTAGAGCGATCATAACACCAGTTTTCCATAAATTGGCTGGGTAATTCCACGGCATCCCACTCTACATTATTAATACCAGATGCGCCAGGATAATCCACGGTGGTCAGCATATGTTGTAAACCATGACCAAATTCGTGGAATAGGGTTTCTACCTCGGAGAAGGTCATTAAACTCGGTTTTCCGTCTACAGGTGGGGTCTGATTGCATTGTAAATAGGCGACGGGAAGGCGAATTTTAGTGATACCATCTTCGATGATTTTGGCGCGGTTAATGCAGTCAGCCATCCAAGCGCCGCCTCGTTTTTCGGCGGGACGACTGTAGGGGTCTAGGTAAAAATAGGCGATCGCATTTTTATGTTCATCAGCTACTTGAAAATAGCGGACATCAGGATGCCAAATTGGGGCCAAACCATCGGCGGGCGTAATGGTAACATTAAAGATGCGCCGCACCAGTTCAAACAAGCCATCCAGAACTTGATTTAGGGGAAAATAGGGGCGCAGTTCTTCATCTGTATAGGCAAATTTTTCTGACCTTTGGCGTTCCGACCAAAAGCTAATATCCCAATGTTTCAGATCGGATTTTTCCCCTTGGGATTTAGCATAGGCTTTCAGTTCTTCAAATTCCTGAACTCCTGCTTCATAGCTAACTGTTCGCAGTTCTTCTAGGAGTTGTTCAACGGCGGCGACATCGGGAGCCATTTTACTGGCTAAACTCAGTTCTGCGTAACTAGAAAAACCGAGAATTTCTGCTTTCTCTTTACGCAGTTTTAAAATGCGTTCAATTAAGGGAAAATTGTTGAGTTCTCCCTCGGAGGCGCGACTGATATAAGCGCGATATACGGTTTCGCGTAAATCTCGGCGGGTGCTATATTTAAGAAACGGTCCAAAACTGGGAAAGTCTAAAGTAATTCGCCAGGGTCCGTTTTCTGGGGTGGCGTTTTCTTCCCCGGCTTCTCTGGCTGCTTGGGCTGCTAGACTGAGTAAGCTGGGGGGTAAGCCGTCTATTTCTTCTGGGGTGGTTAGGGTGAGGCTAAAGGCTTTGGTTGCGTCAATTACTTGGTTAGAAAATTGGGTAGAAAGTTCGGCTAATTCTAGTTCAATAGCGTTAAAGCGATCGCATATTTCTCCGGTTAATCCTACCCCAGATAATTCCGCATCTCTAATGGTGGCTTCTACAATCCGTTTTTGAGCAGGTTCTAGGGATTCCCAATCGGGTGATTCTGCTAACGCTTTAAATGCCTTGTATAGGGGTTGGCTTTGGTTCAGACGGTTGATAAATTGAACCACTTGGGGCTGTACTGTTTGATGGGCTTCTCGCAGTTCTGGGCTATTTTTAACACCCATCAGATGATTAATTATACCCCAACTCCAGACTAGACGTTCTTGGAGTTCCTGGAGAGGTTCAACTAATCCTGACCAGGTGGGTTCGGCGTTTTCTTCTAATTTACTAAGGGTGGTTTCTAGTTCCTCTAAAAGTTGGGTGATTCCTGGGACTACATTATCTGTAGTAATATCTGCAAAGGGGGGAAGTCCTTTTCCGATTAAAAGTGGATTCTGGGTCATAGTGTTATGATTCATCAATTGACATCAATGCTATCGCTACTTTTGGTATAGCATAATAATATAATCTCTGCTTGAATAGTTATCAACTGATAATTAACTATCTGGTTGGGTGGGGCGAGTTGAGTAATGTTGGTGGTGGTGAATTTAATTGACAGTGGAACCCGACCCTACAGGATTCCTTGATTTGAGGTGGTTAATTGTTCAAAAAGGGTAATTTTACACCCAGGGCGGCTTGGGCGGCTTCGATTAATTTCATAAAAAAGGGGTGAGAAATATCAACAGTTTTGGCTGCGGATCGACTAATTCCTAATAACCCGGTTTTTTGTCCAGGTTGAATAGCTAGAACCTCTCCCTTTTGGTTACGAATTCTTAATTCCCAGTTGTCTCCAATAGGAGTAATATTACACTTGTAAGTCCGATCGCAATAATTAAATTCAGCTAGGCGGCGATGTAGAGGAACAAAGGTTTCTGGAAGTCGCACACCCACAATTTCTAACTCGATCGCCGTTTGATTATTCCAGGTATTTTTCCGTAATTTATAAGCAAAATCCAGGGGGGAAGGGAGGGGGAAATAATCAGCCCACCGCCAGGCGATCGCAGATATAGTAGGTAAAACAGCCATGGTGATTTCCGGTGGTAAATCTTGAGATAAAGTTAGTTTAATATGACTTTTGCCGACTATTTTTTGATGGACAATTCGCAGCTTAGGAGTCCAAAAAACTGGCTCACTATTGGCAATCCCACAGGGTTGTATTTTATCAATTTGGTCATATAATTTATAGTTAATATCTCTCAAATTTATGCTCACATCAACATTAATTAAAGGTCGGAGATGTTCTACTTGCAGACATTGATGAGCAAATTCACTCAAGCGCTGTTTAAACTTAGGCAAATTAGCCGCCGGTAAAGAAAAGCCACCAGCCGCTTTATGTCCGCCAAATTTACCGAGGAGATCTTGACAAAATTGCAGTGCTTCAAACACATGAAATTCTGGAATCCCCCGCGCCGAACCCCGCAGATTTTCCTCGTCTTCATAAGTACAAATAAATACCGGAACTCCGTAGCGTTCCACCAGTCGGGAAGCCACAATTCCAATAACTCCATGATGCCATTTTTTTTGACAGGGAACTAAAACCCGTTCTTGTTCAAGGTTAATATTACTATTTTCATACCAAGCAATAGCTTCCTGTTCAATATCCGCACAAAGCTGTTTCCGTAGTAGGTTAGTTTCTTCGCACTCTTTCGCCTGTTCTAACGCGGTTCCCATGTGGTCAGTAGTTAACAGTTCAATCACCACCTGGGGATGTCCAATGCGTCCGATCGCATTAATCCGAGGTCCGAGGCGAAAGCCGATATCTTCTGGTTTCATCGAAGTAGTAGAATTAGTTAAATTAGGCTGTTGGTTAGCCAATCCTGCTATTTGAATTAATGCTTGGACTCCCGCAATTTTAGACTCCGGAAGAATTTTTAACCCCCGTTTAACCCAACGGCGATTCACTCCATTTAAGGGAGCCATATCAGCTATAGTCCCTAGGGTAAATAGTTCCAATAACTGCCAGCGCAAACTCTCCCATTCTCCTCTAAGTTTCGCTAAGGATAGGGCTAATATATAAGCGACACCAACTCCAGCCAAGCCATAATAGGGGGAAGTTTTGGGCAGTAATTTGGGATTGAGAATAGCATCAGCGTTAGGGAGTTGGGGAGGCAGATCATGGTGGTCGGTGATAATCACAGTTAGCCCCAATTCTTTCGCCCTAGCCACCGGAGCGATCGCCGAAATACCATTATCCACAGTGATAATTATGGAGATACCCTGATCGTGAAATTCCTCGACAATGCGATTATTGATACCATAGCCTTCTTGCATCCGACTAGGAATTGCTGATGTAATATCTGCGCCTAATTGAGAAATGGCTCTAATTAATAACGCTGTACTGGTCATCCCATCAGCATCATAGTCCCCACAGATGGCAATTTTTTGTTGATTATCAATGGCATTTTGCAGCAATTGGACAGTTTTGGGTAAGTCGGGGAACTCCTCCATAGGTTCCGGGAGAGTTTGGGATTGGGGGTTAAGGAAGGCTTCGGCTTGTTCTTTGGTTTCGATTCCCCGGTTGATCAGGATTTGGGCAATAATAGGGTGAACCCCGGTGGTTTCAGATAGACTCTGGGCAATTTCGGGGCGTTCTGGGAAAATATACCAGCGCTGTTTTGGTAGTAGTGGTTCTGTGGTGATGGGAGGTTTGTCTTCCACGGTGACTCAAATTGCCAATGTTTTCATCCTTGATCGTAATAATTATATCAGGGGTTCGCTATTGAGGAAGTATCAGTTAATGGCATAACTATCTTTACCACGACCAACAGCAAATCGGAAAGATTCGCGCAGGTTGCGACTAGACTGGGTGATAAATAATAGTAGGGCGACGGCGGCTAAACCTGTGTTGATGGTGAATAGGTTACGATATCCTACCACATCGGCGATGGAACCGAAAATCGGTCCGGCGAGGGCTAATCCTAAATCAAATCCCCCTAAACAAATTGAGAAAAATTGGCCTCTTTCCTGGGGTAAACAGCGATCGGCGATTAGGGTTAACATCATCGGAATGGTAATTCCTGCGGCGGTACCTTCAAATAAACCAGCCAGCAAGACATCAAAATTGTTATTGGCGATCGCTAGGATGAACATCGAAACTAGATAACATATCAGACCTGTGGTGATAAAAATACCCCGACCATAGCGGTCAGAGGCGCGACCCATGGGTAGACGGACGGCAAAACTGGCGATCGCTTTCATGCTATAAAATAGCCCCGGATTGAGATTTAGCCCAGAATCTTGGATATATAGGGGGATAAAAGTTACTAAAGTGCCGAAAATTAGCCCCACCATCAACAGAACTAAGGCTGGGATTTTCAATGCTGGACTTCCCAGACGCTGGAGATAATTAGCTATGGGTGATCCCTTTGTTTGTGACTGGTCGCTGGTTTCTGGGTTTCTTGAGGCTTCTAATACCTGAGAAATTGCCAAAAGTGATAATAGCCCAAAAACAGTACCACTGATAAACAGAGGACCATAACCCATTCCCGCCTGGATAAAACCGCCTAAAGCTGGACCAATAGCCATACCAATGGGGGCTACCAGACTCATATAACCGACTATTTCCCCGCGACGGTTTTCTGGGGCTAAATCTGTGACTAGGGCTGTGTAGCCAATGGTAAAGGCTGCTATGCTGATGCCATGAAAAGCCCTTAATAAAGCCATTAACGGCATCGAATCAGCGAATAAATAGCCAAGGGGTGCTACGGTCGCGACTATTGTCCCGATCAGCAATACTAGCTTTCTGCCTCGTTTATCTGCTAGGGGACCCAGGAAGACGCGGGAGGGTAGCAGTCCTAGGGCAAAAGCCCCCATAACTAAGCCTATTTGTTGCTTAGTCCCCCCCAGATAGGCAATATACAGGGGGAGGGTCGGTAGCAATGTAGTAATGGCAGACCAGAAACATAGACCCGCTATAAACAGCATCAGCAGGCTGCGTCGCTGTCGGGTTTTAATTATAAATAGGATATTCAAGGGAAAACTCCATAAGCAATGGTGATTAGTATAGAGTCTTCACTGGGGGATTGAGGGGGATTAAGGGGATCTGAGACTTTTGATAGAGGCTATCTCAACTCAGGGGTAGCTTAATCATAAATTCGCTTCCTTCCCCCAACACTGAGGTAAAATTTAACTCGCCTCGGTGATTTTGGGTGATAATTTGATAGCTGGTGGGTAATCCCATACCTGTGCCTTGACCAATGGGTTTAGTGGTGAAAAATGGGTTAAAAATTTTGCCTTGAACTTCTGGACTCATACCGATGCCATTATCTTTAATGGCAATGAATATAGCCAGTGAATCTAAAGATGTAGTAATGGTGATTTTACCACTATAGTCAGCGTCTGTTTGATGATTGTGTCGCTCCTCAATAGCCTGTATGGCATTGGCTAATACATTCAAAAACACCTGATTTAATAAGCCAATATAACACTCATAATCTGGCAAATCACCATAATCTTTAATCACTTCTATGGGGGGATTTCCGGCTCTCCCATTTAACCGATTTTGTAAAATGACTAGGGTGCTTTCTAAATTTTCATGGAGGTCTACTGCTTTTAATTTGGCTTCGTCTAAGCGCGAGAAGGTTCGCAGGGATTTGACAATATCACGAATGCGCTCGGCTCCGGTTTTCATGGAATTGATGATTTGGGGTAAATCTTCTTTAATAAAATCTAAATCAATCTCTTCGATAAAATCTGCAATATTGGGGGCAGGTTCTGGATAATATTGTTTATATAATTTGATTAGATGTAATAAATCTTCCGTATATTGGGATGTGTGGCTTAAGTTACCATAAATAAAACTAACCGGGTTGTTAATTTCATGGGCAACCCCGGCAACTAATTGACCCAGACTTGACATTTTTTCTGATTGGATTAACTGCATTTGGGTGTCTTGGAGTTCTCGGTAAGCACGTTCAATTTCTTGGCTTTTGGCTTGGGATTCTTGATAAAGTTGGGCTTGTTGAATAGCGATCGCCACTTGATTAGCAATGTTTTTTAAGAGGTCAATTTCATCATCTTGCCAAGGTGCATCTCCCTGGCTACGACCTAATTCAAAAGCCCCAATTTTGCTTTCTGTATGAATGGGTAAGGCTAAATAAAGTGTAATCCCCATTCCCTGAAAAAAATCTACTTCTTTTTGGTCTTCTGATGTCCTAATATCCAAACTATAAAATTCTTCCCTAAATATTTTTTCAAATAACCGGGGAAAATCATTCAATTGATAAGGACCAAGCCAACTGGTAAATCCTGGCTTTTTCTGCTCTGTCACTACTTCCCATATACCGGAATCATCATGATGGTTATACCAACCAAAGCTACAAATATCTACTTTGAGTTCCGCAAAAATTGCATTAACTGCATTTTGTAAAATTGTATCTAAGTCGAGGGAATTGCGAATTTCTGTGCTAATATGACTTAACAGTTGAGTGCGGGTGAGTAGAGAACGTAAGGCTTCTTCTGTTTGGCGATCGGTTATATCTATGACAATGCCAAACATCCGCACCAGTTGACCATCTCTAAACTCTAATTCAATGCGACTATTAATATAGCGAATTTCTCCATTAGGACGGATAATACGCGCATCAAAGTTTTGAGGAATACCTTGGTTAGCTTCACCAACTCTCTGTAAAAAGAAGTCACGATCTTCGGGGTGATAAAGTTGGAGATTTTGCTCAAAATTTGGCTCTCCTTGGTCGGGGTCTAAGCCAAAAATGTTAAAAACCTCTTCCGACCAAGTAATTTTTTGGGTGGTAATATCAAAAGACCAGTAACCTAAATGGGCAACTTCTTGGGCTTTTTTTAATTGTTTACTAAGTTCGGCAAGGGTTATTTCATAAGCTTTACGTTCGGTAATTACTTCTGTATACATCAGTAAGCCACCAATGTTACCATTCCCATCAATCCAAGGACGAATTTCCCAACATACCCAGTCTGAACCTCCATCATCACGCATCCATAAATCGGCTTCTGATTTCTCGGTTACTCCTGTTAAACAACGGCTATGAATATCTTTCCAATGTTGGGGAATATCGGGGAAAATTTCATAGTGCGATCGCCCGATAATTTCTTGATTTTCTAAGCCATATTGTTGATACCAAGCCCGGTTAGCGACTAGGTATCGCATCTGGGTATCAAACATGGCGATCGCAGCGGGAGTCACATCACATAGAGTGCGCCAAATTCCCTCACTCTCACGCAATTTATTTTCAGCTTCTTGGCGATCGGAAATATCATAATTAATGCCAATAAACCTGATGGGTTTTCCTTGTTGATCCCACTCTACCACTTTACCCCTGGCAAAATTCCATCTATAGGAACCATCTTTGCAGCGCAGGCGATGTTCATTTTCATAAATTGGTATTTCACCTCGGATGTGTTTTTGGATTTGTTCATGAACTAACTCTATATCCTCTGGATGTACACGACTTTCCCATGATTCTAGGGAATCCTTAATTTCATCACTTTGGTAGCCTAATATGGTTTTCCAACGACTATCAAAATATACTTGTTGGGTTTGTGGGTTCCATTCCCAAGTGGCAATATTTGCAGATTCTAAAGCTAATTGTAGTCGTTCGCGTTCAG
This sequence comes from Limnospira sp., assembly GCF_051859755.1. NCBI lineage: Bacteria > Bacillati > Cyanobacteriota > Cyanophyceae > Oscillatoriales > Sirenicapillariaceae > Limnospira > Limnospira sp. Next base: position 12,336 of record NZ_JBIMLI010000077.1, on the reverse strand, counting down.
CTTGGTTAGCTATTTCCTGACGGGCGATCGCTCGACTGAGAAGCATTCCGGCTAGGGATGCGATCGCCACTGATAATAGCAGGCTATTGGTAGCAATATAATTCCGCATTTTTTGGGCTTTTGCTAACTCTAATTCTGCCAGTTTTAGCTGTTTTCTAGTACGATTGGTTACCTCAGTTAGCTGGTCGGGTAATTCGATAAAATTAGCAAATTCTGGGCTTTGGATAAGTGCAATTAACTCTTGCTGTGCAGCTTGTATTTGGTCATCGGCAAAATTTAATCCTTCTACTGCTGTAGCAAATCTGTTTAATCTTTCGGCAAAAATCCCCACAGTTTCCTGATATTCAGAAAATAGTAATTGCAGTTCAGGCGTTTTTTTATCTTGATCAAGTTGTTCATATTCTGTTAGCAGATCATCAATTTCATCTAACCTTTGCATAAAGGCATTAACAGATTGCCGAAAACCCTCTGGTTCGGACAGATATGGAGATAGTTGTTTACTAGGTCGGTTGTATAATATCTTAACTTGTAAATGGTTGAGCAGTGCGTATTGGTTAACTACAGCATCCCGGTTGATTATAGCCGGTTTTTCATAGTAATTACCTACCAGTAAACCGATAGTAGTTCCGGTGATAGCAATTCCTAGGGTGGCAATATAGGTAGCCGCGATTTTTTGCTTTAATTTCATGGGAAAATATGTCTGATATAGGAACCTAATATTGGCAATCATTAACCATCTGACACGATTAACAAGGAATAGAAATCACAAATTCTGTACCCTCACCTAAAGTTGAATTTACTTCTAGCATACCTGAGTGTTTATCAACCACAATTTGTCTAGCGATCGCTAATCCTAAACCCGTACCTTTACCCACATTTTTGGTAGTAAATAAATGCTCAAATATTTTAAATTTGACATCATCACTGATACCCACGCCATTATCTTTAATCCGAATCCTGGCATAGTTGCCGTCACCAGATAACTCAGTTTTTACCAAAATATGATTATTAATTTCCCCATAATCTCGCCCTTTATTTGATTCATCTAAAGCATCAATAGCATTACTTAAAATATTCATAAATACCTGATTTAACTGTCCAGCATAACACTTAATATGGGGTAGATTACCGTATTCCTTAATTACTTGAATTTCTGGGCGCATCTGGTTAGCTTTTAGGCGATGCTTCAGAATCATCAATGTACTATCAATGCCATCGTGAATATGGCAAGCAACCGGGCGATCAGTATCGGCGCGGGAGAAAGTTCTTAAACTTACACTTAGATCTTGAATGCGTCCGACTGCCTCCCGCATTGCTCTAATTAATTTGGGCAAATCTTCTCGGATATAATCCAGTTCTATGGATTCTATTTTATCTTGAATCTCATCATCAGTCACAGAATATTTTTCTTGGTATAAATCAATCAAACCCAACAAGTCTTTAATATAATTAATCACCGGGGGAATATTGCACTTAATACAGCCCACGGGATTGTTAATTTCATGGGCAACACCTGCCACTAAATTTCCTAAAGCTGACATTTTTTCATTCTGCACCAGTTGCAGTTGCATAGTTTGCAGTTCCTGTAAAGTTTGCTCCAACTGCTGAGATTTTTCACGCAGTTTATTTTCAGCACGTCTGCGCGCATCAATATCAGTGCAAGTGCCAATCCATTCTTTCACACTACCATCTTTGGCGAAAATAGGGACTCCTTGAACAGCAAAATAACGGTAAATACCATCAGCGCCACGAATGCGGTATTCGGTCTTATATAAACTCTTAGTTTCCACTGCTTTTTGCCAAACTTTAGTAGTGTGAGGGAGATCATCAGGATGCAAGGCATTTAGCCATCCCCTTCCCTTGACTTCTTCTAGGGTTTGTCCAGTATATGCAATCCAATGAACTGTATCTAGGTTTTCTCCTTCAGGACTAGCCAGCCAAATAATTTGAGATGTAGCAGTGGCTAAATAACGATAACGTGCTTCACTTAATTCTAGTTTTTCTACATATTGTTTTAGTTTGTGATTATAAGTCTGTGATTCCTCATAAAGTCGCCCGTTTTCCAGAGAAATGGCAGCTTGAGAACAGAGAAATTTGAGCAACTCAACGCGATCGCTCGTAAAGGCTCCTATAGTTAAATTATTTTCCAAATATAAAATACCCATCAACTGACCTTGGTTGATAATCGGGATACAGATAACACTTTTAGGATGGTTATTTTGGATATAAGTATCAGCATAAAACCTGGGATTTATTCTGGCATCTGCCAGCACTAAATACTTGCCAGTACGGCGAACATTATTAACTACACTAATCGGCAAATCTTGACTAGCTTCTAGGGGAATTGATGGTAATATCTCCGGTGATTTTCCGGGTTCTAATATGGCAACTACATTAAATTTATCATCTTGTTTAAGCACCAATATACACTTATTAGCTCCCGCATTATTAATCACTATTTTTAACAAGTTACTAATCAGCTTGTCTAATTCAATTTCACTAGAAATAGCTTGAGATGCTTGCAGCAAAGTTGTTAAATCCAGGATTTCGGAAATGCTACTAGAAGTATGAGTAGAAGTCATCATACCCCTGGCAATAGTTTCCTTGAATAAATTAGTAGCACGAGGTCGGTGTAAAATCGGGTTCAACAGTTTAGGATAGCGTTTTTCTAAATCCGCCACCTTAGCTTTTGCACCCCATTTAGCATAACCATAATAGGCATCTTGCATATACCCAGCGGCAACTTTAGCTTTACCCCAATTTAGGTAAAATTTAGCCGCTAGTTCATTAGCTAAGGCTTCTTCTTGGATATATTTGTTGTCTTTGGCTCCGGTAATAGCGCGATCGTATAAATCAATAGCCTCTGCTTTTTCTCCAAAGAATCGACATTTTTCAGCCGCTAACAAATCAACTTTATGCTGATGATTATTGGGGGAAGACTCTGCCCATTCCGCTAATTTTTTCTGATGACTTTTAACCATATCCAGACTATAATCTTGGTCAATTTTTGACGTGGAGCATAAAGCTAAATAGGTTAAACCAGCATAGAAATGGAAAACCGGAATATAAATTGTTCCTCCCACTGCCATCAAATATTGATCAGCTTTGGCAATATATTCCCCAGCATGATGATATTCACCAAATAGATAAGCAAGAATCAATTTATAGATATAGACCACAGCCAGAGCAGTTAATTCATTATCATGATGATGCTTAGGAATCATCACTATTTCATTGTAGTCGTTCCCCTTCAATAAATATGGTGAATCGACAATTTCCCGAAAATTATACACCATCTGCTTTTTAATCTTCAGGTAGGTTAGGGGAGAATCTTGTTTGGCTTTCTCTAAAACTACACAGTAATTGTCAATTTCTCCTTCCCAATTATCTAGACGCACTCCCGCGAAGAAATTATCATAAAAGTAGTTAAAAATGTTATAACCAGCATAGAGAATTTGACCAGTTTCTATGGCTGCCATATAACCATTTTTGAGGGTAGGAATAGCGGATCTTAATGGTTCTTGGCGATGCTGAAGAAAAGTACCAAATAGCAGTAATGTCAGAGCTTTTAGTTTTCGGACATTAAACTTATCCAGTAAAATCAAGGCGACTCGCCCAAATTTATAACCTTTTTTAACCTCTCCTAAAAAGGCAGAAAGTACCATACCATAAATTGCATAACCAATGGTTGATGTAGGTGCATTACCAAACCTCAGAGATAAACTAACCATAGTGAACCCCAACAGAGGTAGTATAGTAGGATTTCCTAGAAAAATAGGAGCAAACAAAATCCCTAATAGTTCCATAGCCGCCAAGGTTTCTGGATCTTCCATAACTGGAAAGTTCACTAAATCCTCAATTTTTTTGCCTTCTAGTTGCTGAGAAATAGTTTCTAATGTTTTCGCGGTCAAGGCTTCATCTGGTTGGGACGAAAACTCAACTCCTAGTTCTTTAAGTGCATTTTCGGCTACAGCGATCGCTTCTAACATCCGACTCTGAGCAGTTAGGGCATTTATTTGAATCTCGTAAATTTTGACTTTATTAAGGATATTTTTAGATGATTTTTGCACCAAACTTGATAGGGTTTCCATGGTGTCAAAATCAGCATTTAAGTAGGCAGTTTCTGTCGCAGTAACATACATATTTAAAGCCAGTTGATACTGACTTTCCCAGCAGTCATCCGCCAGCAACTCTAGTCCAGTTTCCACCAAATTTCTCGCCGCCACATAAGCTGTAGAATTTCTGGCTTTTTGTGCTGCTGATAAGTTGAGTTGGGCTAAAGTTTCTCGTTCTTGGGTATCAGTTATTAAACCATGACCTAAATTCAAATGACCCACAATATCAAACAATTTTTCTTCTACTTCTGTCGGTGATAAGTTGTGCTGTAGCAATTGTCCAATTTGCAGATGAGTGGCTTGTTTTTGGTGGTCAGGAATTAAAGAATAACTGGCTTGTTGAATGCGATCGTGCAAAAATCGATAGGTGGGATTAGCTGCACTATTAAAAACCTCTTGATTGTCTGATTCAGTAAAAAATTTATAAATTTTAGTGGTCGGAATAATTAAGCCTTCTTGTAATGCTTTCCATAAAGCTACAGCCGTTACATGGGTTGGCTTCTGACTCACAATTGCTAAAGTATTTAAATCAAAATCCGACCCAATACAAGCAGCCAACTTTAAAAGATCTTGAGTATCTTTAGGCAATTTCTGCAATGGTAATGCCATGAACTCTACCACATCATCACTAAGGGTTAAGGCTTGCACTTTCGCCATATCACATTGCCATCCCCCTTGACTGAATCCTGGTTTAAATGAAGATTTTTTTTGCTCAAATACAATTAATTTTTCATCATGTAAAGCCTTGAGTAACTGGGTGGCAAAAAAAGGATTACCATGGGTTTTTTGGTAAACTAACTTAGCCAAGGATTTAGCCATAGATAATTGACAATTCAGGGTATCTGCTACTAACTGATTTATATCTAATTCTGGCAGAGGTGACAAGGTAATTGTATTAACTGTGGCTCCGCTTTGGATTATCTCATCAACGGTTAAAATAAACGGATGTACTGGTGAAACTTCATGATCTCGATAGGCTCCTAAGATTAACAAATATCCTTGAGTCTCTTGCATCAATAGTTGGAGTAAGTTTAATGATGCTGAATCTGACCATTGCCAATCATCTAAAAATATCACCAGGGGATGTTCTTGGCTGGTGAAAACTTGCAGGAATTTTTGAAACAGTAGATTAAAGCGATTTTGAGCAGCATTACCTGATAATTCTACCGCTGGTGGTTGCGGACCAATAATCTTTTCTAACTCGGGGATAACATCAATCAAAACTTGACCATTCTCTCCCACTGCTTCCAGAATCTCGGTTTTCCAGGTTTGAATTTTAGCATCAGATTCTGATAAAATTTGACCCATTAAATCCCGGAATGCTTGCACGAAGGCAGCCCAAGGTATATGACGATTAAATTGGTCATATTTACCTTTAATAAAATAGCCTCTTTGTCGGACTATGGGTTTATGAACTTCATTGATAACTGCAGTTTTACCAATTCCGGAAAAACCCGCCACTAGCATCATTTCGGTTTGATTCATATTGACTCTATCAAAGGCGGCTAATAGTTGCTGAACTTCGGCTTCTCGACCATAGAGTTTTTCGGGAATCATAAAGCGATCGCTTATGTCTTGTTGTGCGATCGCAAAGCTATCAATATTACCGGTTTCTTGTAATTGATGTAAACACTCCTCTAAATCATATTTAATTCCCAAGGCACTCTGATAGCGATCTTCGGCATTTTTCGCCATCAGTTTACTAACAATTTCTGATATCACTATAGGAATATTCGGGTTAATTTCGTGAATTGGTGGGGGCTGTTTGGCGAGATGACAATGTACCAACTCCATCACATCTGACGATTGAAACGGTAGTTTTCCGGTCAGCAATTCATAGCAGGTAACTCCCAGGGAATAGAAATCGCTTCGATAATCTATCCCTCGATTCATTCGACCTGTTTGTTCTGGAGAAATATAGCATAATGTCCCCTCTAAAATATGAGGATTTTTAACTTCTGGTGCTTCCCGTGGTAGTAAGAATGAAATACTAAAATCAATTAATTTAACTTGTTGATGATCAGGATTAATCAAAAGGTTGGCAGGTTTAATATCTTTGTGAATTACCCTGTTTTGGTGAAGATAATGTAGAGTGTCGGCAATTTGAATGGCAATTTTTAGAAAATCTTCCACATGAAAATAGTGATATTTGGTATGTTTATTTCTGGCTGATTCTAAATATTGGTATAGGGCAACTCCCCCACAATCTTCCATAATTAAAGCATAGCTATTACCATATACTTCTAAACTCAAGGGTTTAACAATATTGGGAAAGTCGAGATTTTTGGCAATAGTATATTGATGGCGAAATTGGACAAGTTCGTTAAAACTAGGGTATTCGTGTCGTAAAATTTTGATAACTACAGGTTGCTGGTCACTGCTACGAATGCCTCGATAAACTAGGGTTCTACTCCCTGTGTATAACTCTTCTGTGATTTTATAACCGGGTAAGTTGGCAATAATATTCATAACCTTAATGCTTCTGTTGTTTCTCGATTTTTATGGTTTTATGAATAGTCAAATAGTTAAAATGGCGATCGATATCTATGCTGCCACAGAAAAAAGGCCTGAAGCCCCCTAACTCCATGGCAACGTACTGACTCCTGCTTAGGTTATCAGCCACGCTTTTTGGGGCCGTAACACTTTAATTATAACCATACCATCTCTTATAGCTGTTGGGTTTGGGCTGGTGGCGTAGATTTACCCAAAACCCATCACAGCCTCAACTCCTAGGCAGGATTTTAGCTTTTAGCCCGCCGCAGAAGAGTAAAGATTTGTTTCCGTACAGGTTGAGGAAGCACAGAAATAGCCAACCCTGTCCAGGCTTTGGGGAGAGATGCTGATTGTCCGGCTACAATTAAGACTCGTCCGGCTTGTGTATCGCCAGTTTCTACCATTCGCAACCCTAATAAAAGTTGAGATTCAGCCAGGCGCGATCGCCTAATTGTTTCCAGCTTTTCTGATGGGAATTGGAAATTTTCTAAATAAGTGATTTGATCGCGTAAATAAGGAATAGCCCGGTTTAACCCTTGTTGTTCAGCATGAACCCGATATTCCATCAACCTTTGGGGAATATAATATCCCTGCTTTCCGGCTAAGGCGAGACGCACTAATAAATCATTATCTTCGCAGTTTTGAATATTCGGGCGCATATACCCCACATCAATTAAGGCTTGGCGACGACAGAGGGTAGCTCCTATTTGAAAACTTTGCTGAATAAATACTACTTCTAGGAGATTTTCAACTATACCTTCTGGGAGTTGGCTGCGTCCCCATTTGACCGAGTTAATATCTGTGGCGGTTTGGTCTCGGTTATTGTTAATATCAATTATCCAGTGGTCAGTCCCTACAAAATCAACGGTAGGGTTTTGCTCTAAAATGGCACTGGTTTTTTCGAGAAATTCTGGAGTCAGGCGATCGTCATCATCAAATTTAATAAAATATTCCCCCGTAGCCGCATCAAAACCCGATCGCATATTATTACTTTTGCCAATATTTTTTTGATGGCGAATATAGCGCAATCGCGGGTCTTCATAGCGAGACATAATCTCCACGGTTCCATCAGTCGAACCGTCATCACAGACAATTAACTCGAAATCTTGTTCGGTTTGTTCCAGAACACTGGCGATGGCGATCGGTAACAGGTTAACCCGGTTATAAGTAGGAATACAAACAGTAATTTTAGCCACAGAATCAGCTTAACTTTCACTCGACATGATCAAGTTTAATATGTCCTCGTCTTTTCTACTAGGGATTGATTAGTTCAATATCATAAAGACCAAATTCTTCTCGAATCTTCGGGGTTAATTTTCGGTAATCTAATAAACTGGCTTTCAGGTTTAGCAGTCTAACTTTCAGAGACATATTTTTCCGTTTTTCAATATTAACGAAATCTTCCGAAGATAGATTTTCACTATTTCCTAAAATATAAATAGACCCCACAAAAGGAAGTCGCTCAAGGTGGGATCCTTTCGACTCTACACCCCTCGTAAAATAATTATGACAATAGTAGAAATGATGAATATCTTTAGGAATTTGACTAGGGGATGTGATCGACTCAGGAATTCTTGCTAAAGTTTCCTCTGAGGCATCATATAAATCACTTCTAATAATATGAGTTGTGCCACAATAAAGATGGAACCCTTTACGCATGACTTTAATAACATTGCTATTATTATTATAGACATACCCTCTTTTAAAGAAGTAGCCATCAACTGATTTATTTTGGGCTACCAAATTAGCTAAACATCGGCTCACACAATCATCACCATCAGCCAGCATAATGTGATCACATCCGATTTCCTTGGCTAAACGAACTCCGGCGATTATTTTATACATTTTATCCACCCGTTTTTCGACTATTGTTGTCGGTACAGGCAAACTTAAATCCACCGTCAGGTAGTGTAAATTCGGATGTTCAAACTTAATATTAGGTTTTTCTTGACAGACTACAATCATCCGAAAATCAGGATGAGTCTGATTGCACATTGACCTAGCAGTTCTTTCCAGTAGGAGAGAAAGATTATCCCAAGATTTAGATATCTTACGACTTTTAATCGGTACGACAAAACCCAACATAAATGATTAACCTGTTTGAGATTTTCAACAATCAAAAAATTACCACCCTTTAGCAGTTAACTAAGTGATGATACGTTTGCTTGTTTTGTAGGTATCTAGTTTCAGAAACATATCATCTACCGGTTTCATCGCTAAAGTATCAGCATCATAAAATAAAAACTTATCAAAGTATCCTTGAAAAGCCGCCATTTTTCTCTGAAAACGCATTCTTGATTCAATGAGGCGAGCATTACTTTTCTGAAATGCTAGGGGATGGTTCATCCACACTTCTTTAGCAAAATCTTCCCATCGCTGGATCTCTTGCTGATCTTCATAAATGCTAACATTGGGGCGATCGCCAATTTCCTTTTTTACCTGCTCCATACGGTCATCATAGGGAATAATACAAATAGGTATATCTGGACTCACATTAACCTCTACGCTATTTAAAAAAGCTACCAGTTGATCGAAAACCACATCATTTGCTAAAGTGTATATACCACAAGATGCCATGGGGTCAACTCCTTAATCAGATCTAATTTGAATTAACAATTACCCAGTTAATTACTGAGACTTTCCCATCAACTTAAATGCCGATGAAAATTTTAATGATTTCTTCCACATTCCCCTATCCTCCTACCAAAGGTGGAACCCAAGTCCGTACCTTTAACCTACTCAAATTTTTGAGCCAGACACACCCTATTACTCTTGTAACACAACGCACCTCTGATGTCACTGATGATGACATTGAAGAACTCAGTCAGTGCGTAGATCGGCTCCAGGTGTTTCCCAGAAGTGAACCCGCAGAAGCAAACTGGGGCATTTTCGGCAAAATCTCTCGATTTGGCCAATTCCTACTCAGTGGCACTCCTCCCAATGTTAGAGCAACCTACTCGGTGGATATGCAGGAGTGGATTGATCAAGTAGTTGAAGACGAAGGCTATGATGTCATCACCTGCGAACATAGCATTAATGAGAGTTATGTGCGCCCCGAATGGAAAGACCGCTTAAAAACAGTCGTTAATGTCCACAGTTCAGTTTATGCAACCTGTCGGCAGCAGCTAGAGACTCAAACGGCAGAGAAACCCCTACGCGATCGCCTTAACCTTCCCCTACTTTATCGTTATGAGCAACAATATTGTACCAAATTTTCCTCCATTGTTGCCACCACTCCCGAAGACGGGGAACAGATGCAACACTTTAACCCCATAGCGAAGGTGGAAATTATCCCAAATGGCGTAAACTTTGAGCAGTTTCCCTATCGAACTTTCGACCCAGGTGGACATCAACTCATCTTTGTCGGAGCCATGGACAACATAGCCAACATTGACGCGGCTAGATTTCTCGCCCTAGAGATATTACCCCAGATCCAAAAACGCGCTTCAGATACCACCATTACTATCGTAGGAGCCAGACCCGTACCAGAAGTGTTAGAACTAGCCTATTGTCCAGGGGTAAACGTAACGGGTCGTGTACCTTCAATGGCAGAATATTTACATAAAGCCACAGTCTGTGTAATCCCAATGCGAACCGGGTTCGGCATCAAAAATAAAACCCTAGAGACTATGGCTGCCGGAGTTCCCTTGGTAGCGAGCGATCGCGGTTTAGAAGGTTTAGCCGTCGATGGTGAAGGAGTCGAACTGCGGGCTTTACGAGCTAACACAGTTGAGGAATATGTCCAACAGATAGCCAGGCTGTTTGAAAACCCAGATCTCAGACAAGAACTTTCTCAAAAAGCGCGATCGCTCATCGAAACTGAATATACTTGGGAACGAGCAGGTCAGCGCTATGAACAAGTCCTCATCGGTTGAAGGTCATCACCATAAAGTTAGGGGAGTCAGTTGCCAAATATGAACAATAGACAAGTCCGATTTAATCGACCCATAGACAAGAAATCCAGGGGGACTAATCAGAAACGCCAAGCTGTTTCACCCAGCCGCCAGAAACAACCATTATCACAGCAGCCCCCTTCCCGTCCCTTAGCCCAAAAGCCCAACGTGGCGGGTCAGGGCGGGGGCAATATCGGCCACCATAAACACAAGCCAACTGTCAGAACTCGCCAGTCCCCAAGCCCCCTATCAGTAGCACTAAAAAAGTGGTTAGCCGATAGTCTAGCCTTTAGCCTACTATTTGGTGGTTCAGCCCTATTCAGCGTCAGCGCTTGGTTTAGTTACCAACTGATTCTCAATCCTGACGTAGGAATTTGGCTTAATCAATTTCTACCCGCGAGTACCCAAATTCCCCTAAAACCCAACGATTATCTTTATAGCCTGGAGCAAATCCGAGAAGAACTCAAAGCCCAAGGTCGTTTTTTTGCTGAACCCCTACCCCTTCCTAATCGAGAAGTTTTAGGGGATATGAGCAATAGTGTCAGTACAGCTAGGCTAGAGGAAAGGTTATTCGCCCAAAATCCCTACCTCAAACCCTGGCGCTCATTCCTACTCCCCCATGAATCCCTCGTTCAAACACCCGTAGATCTGTTAATTCCAGTAATGCAGACCCGCGAATCTAGTACAACCATCCCCTGTCCCACTGGTTGTAAAGAAATTGTGGAACTGCGAGTTTATAAATCAGTACAAACTCCCTATCAAGCGGTGGGGACTCCTGAGTTATATCGCCTAGTTTATGAACTACCCGTCAACGGACCAGCAGAGTCTTTTGTACTGGCATCTTTGATTGGAACTCGTGCTAATCAGCAGGGCGGTAATAGACCACTACCCCTAACTGATATCACGACGTTTAAAAATAGGGTTCCTGAATCGGGAGTATGGTTTAACTTATATGGAACCCGTCTGGTGGGGGATACCCGAGTTCCCTACGGACATATAATTCATTACAACCCCAAACATTATCACCTCAGTTCGATGTTGGAGTGGAAAAGTGCTGCGGGACAGCATCCTATATGGGAAAACGTCACCGGGGGACCTTACCCAGAATTATTAGTTGAACAAACCATGGGACTTGAGCCACAATTCAGCATTTATCAAGTCCGACCCCGCCGCTTTGTTCCTAACCCCATTGAGTTAGTTAGCATCTCCCTAGATCAAGAAGTTGTTGACCACTATGCTTATCGAAGAGCTATTAGACTAGCTCGCAGCGGTTTGTGGTCTCCGGCTTTAAGTCTGATGCAACCCCTCAAGAACAATTCCGGCACCGGTGGCGATTATCCCCAAAAATGGCCAGCATTAGCGGAGGCACAACTGCAATTAATTCAGTTCCATGCCAGCATTACAGATGCTCAGGCTACAGCAGCTTGGGCAAGTCCGACTCAAAAGGTACTCGCGGGACTTATTGATGGTCGTTGGAGTGAAGCCCTAAATGTGGTTCAAAGCGCGAGCCTTAACCAAACCGAACTGTTAAACCTCCTACAGGCTGACGGGGGAAGAATCAAAAACCGCATTCAAGCAGCGCTGCTGGAAAACCCAGAAGAACCAGATTTGCAAGCCTGGGGCGCTCTCATTTTGGTGGCCCAATTCGGGAGAGATGAAGCGATCGCATGGTTAGAAACCCAATCTCAAGCCTCCCCAGACAACAAAACCCGCATTCGCCAATTGTTAGATTAATCCATTGGCTCTGGTGCTCTCTTAGGAGCATGATTTAATCTCAAATTAGGTTAATATTTTAGGGCAATATGGTATAAGAAGCGAGAAGAGTTGAGGATAAA
>NZ_JBIMLI010000076.1:14272-23265 GCF_051859755.1 Limnospira sp. | reverse complement strand
CGATTTCATACCCGAAGGTCTCGCACCATACTTGGTATTATACCGTATTGCCGTCAAATGTTAACCTAATTTGAGATTAAATCATGCTCCATAGACTACCATACCTAGAAAAATATTTCCCGAAATATCTGGTTCGGAACCAGTGAATCCGCCTCTAATCACCAACACCCGCCAATTAGCGACAATTCTCAACTTAAACTGTGGCAGGAATTGGCGCGGTTCTGACCATAATACCTGTTTTTTGCTCAATTTCTTGGGCGAAGTGGTGCAGAATTTCGGGAACTACGCAACGCAGCGCGCGCACTTGATAAGGACGATTGGCGCTTGATGTATGGTTTTCACGACCATCGAGTTGTCGTTGTACTGGTTTAGGACGGGTAGGGGTGTTTAATTGGATTTCCCTAGGTGCAACAGCAGTTATTAACCTAATATACTCTCTTCTGGTAGACTCGTCCCAAGGAGAAAGCAGCATGGTTTGAATCCCTATTTCTCCCTGATAGTGCTGGCGAAATTCCAGTAGTCCGGCGATAATGTGGTCGAAGTCTATACCGGGGACAGGTCGGTTCACCCGTCTGAGTTGGTCTGATGATACCCCATCTAGTTTGATAGATACTTTATCTGCGATCGCCAAATCCGATCGCACCTGGGGGTCATTTAAGGTAGTACCATTAGTCAGAACTAGAGTAGGGCGCGCGGTCAAGGTCTTAATTCCTGTTAAAATTTCTCCCAAATTCGCCGCCAATGTCGGTTCACCACTACCGCTGAGGGTAATCACATCTACCGACCAGGGGGCAAAATTTTCTAGGCTGGTCAAAATCTCGGCGCATGGTACATAAATCATGCGATCGCTCGTTTTCTGTTCAATTTCCCCAAGCTGACAGTAAACGCAGTTAAATGAACAGCTAGAAACTACCCCAATTGGGTCAATTCCTAGCGATCGCCCATAACGCCAGGAGGACACCGGACCATAGACCGGGGTGAATGATGGGTGTAATGCAATTGTCGAATCAATCATCAGAAATTTCCCCCGAAACCGGTATCAGCAAGAGTCCCACTAACCATCCGGTGGGAACTCTCTTGATTACTATTCTTCCTCTGATTCAGCCCAACTGGTTACTTTACCGTTTTCTTGGACCTGAATCAGATGGATGTGTTTATATCCTAGTTTAATCTCAAACTCATCACCTGTTCCCAATCCCATTTCCTTAGTATAAGTCGAGCCGATCACAATTTGACCATTTTTGTGAACACTGACCGTATAGGTAGCATCCCGACCCCTACCGTCTTTGGGAGTCTCTGAATTAAAGGGAATTCCCCGCGCTTCCAGTAAAGCATCATAAAAATCCGTGAGATTCACCCTGACTTCACCATCTTTTATGGTGTAATACCCGCACAGTCTGGCGGTTTCTCGCCGGGGAATATCTGAAAGTTCTTTGACTTTTTGAAGCAAATCCTTTCCGACTAACGGGGTTGTTGCTGCTTGTGACATTGCGAAATACCTTTTATAACTCGGAAGTATTAATAAACTTACTCTGTAGCATTCCTTAATTATCTATGAATCAGTAAACCTTCTCAAGTTCAGCTAACCATTTCCTTAGTCCGGTAATGGTAACATGACAGATATTTTTGGGTGATTCCGAGTTAACTAAGGATGCCTGATGCAGTTTTTACCCGCATCAAACACCATAATATCTTTAAAACAATCATTTTGACAAACACAGTTAGATTATCGGTATCTGTGAGCCTTATCTGGGGATATCTATTGGGCTAGAAATCTTTTTTAATACGTCAATCATTCAATCTTAGCTGTTTAGCATCAATTGTGGCACTGAAGACAGTTGCACAATATTCGGCAATTATGGTCTAATCCAAGTTCTAAAAAAGCCTGTTACAGTTATCCAAGTTCTAAAAAAGCCTGTTACAGTTATCCAAGTTCTAAAAAAGCCTGTTACAAATTAGCAGATATCCAAGGGAGATGGGGGAGGGAAAACAGTATAGCAGCCCGATCTAACTATACTGAAGTTCCCGCCGGGAGAGTCATTATGGTATGAAACCCCCTATTTTATTGATCCAAGCCGAGGTGGCGCTGAATATGTTTGAGGGTTTGATAAATTTCGGGGAGTCGTTTACGAATGGCGGAATTTTTCAGATAAAGTTTATTGTCAATGGCTGGGGAGTCTGAGACAATAGCGCCTGGTTTAACATCGCTGTGAATACCAGCTTGCGCGGTAGCGATCGCACCATTACCAATTTTAGCTTGATTAGCAATTCCCACCTGACCGGCGAGAATAACGCGATCGCCAACAGTGACACCACCAGCTAACCCGACTTGCGCGGCGAAAGCACAACCAGAACCAATCTTACAGCCATGACCAATATGGACTAAATTATCTAATTTGGTCTGGCTCCCGATACGAGTTTCTCCGACGGCTGGACGGTCTATGGTGCTGTTACAACCTACACTCACGCCATTTTCAAGTACCGTAATTCCTGATTGTTCCATTTTTAGCCAACCGTCTGGGGTGGGGACAAAGCCAAAACCTTCAGCGCCAATGACTGCGCCACTATGAATAGTGCAATCTGCGCCAATCTCAGTACGTTCGTGGATAGTACAGTTAGCATGGAGTATTGTGCGATCGCCAATTTTAACTTGGGGATAAATGACCACATTGGGATGAATACAGACATCATCGCCGATTTTCGCCCCAGACCGAATCACTACATGGGGACCAATATGCACACGGGAACCGAGTTTAACATCAGGTGCAATGGTTGCTATGGGGTGAATTTCCGGCCTAGGATGATAGGGTTGATAAAATAAGGCGATCGCCCTCGCAAATAGTAAACGTGGGGATTCTGTGGACATCCAAGCTAGTCCTTTTGCGATCGCTTGAGCTTGTAAAGCCTCATCAACAGGCAAAATCACCGCATCAGCTTTCGTGGTAGCCAAATAATGGGCAAACTTTTGTCCTTCGATATAACTGAGAGTACCAGCCTGAGCCTCATCAATGGCTGCTACACCATGAATAACGGGATCTGTGCGATCGCTCAATTCGAGACTGTCGCTAACTACTCCATCTTTTAATTGCTGTAGGAGATCACTAAATTTCATCGCTCATCAAAGTTATAGTAACCTTTAGAGAATAGCCAATCTGTGTGCGTCACGGGACATTCCGGGGCTGGTTTTCCCCAAAGCTAACCGACTTCAAGCCCGACGACAGGGGAAACCAATAGCTTTTGGGTTGTTGTTGATGTGATAGCGATAACCTAGCGCCATGAGTCAGTTTTGCGGTATAGTGTGGGGATGCTGTGCTATGGCACAGTTTGGAATGGCAGGGGTAGGCTGCTAAAACCTATCTCCACCCCTAATAGGAGTTGATCATGACGGATAAACACCAGCGCGATATGCGTCGTCATGCTGCCGAAGAGTTCGTTAAATCCTTTCAACAGGAGTTACTTGAGGCATTCCAACAAGAAAATGAGTCATCGGAGGAAGCCCTCTCTCTCGATCATTCCCCCGTGGAACGCCGGAGAGATCATTATCCTTCGAGTCCTATTAGTCTGTCGGAACTTGAGGAGGCTATTTCGGACATTGAGCAGTTTTTGGAAAGCCGACAGGAACACCCTTCTAGTTCAGAGACTCTCCGGGAAACAAAATCAGAGGAAGATTAACTGGAAGGCGGGTTAAGTGTCGAGTCGTTGACGCTGCGCTTCATATAATATCAACGCTGCACAAATAGCCACATTCAGAGATTCAACATTCCCCAACAGAGGGACCCTAATATGATAGTCAGCGAGGCTGTTTAAATCTGGGGATAAGCCAGAACCCTCATTTCCCAAGACGATCGCTGTGGGTTGGCGCAAGTCAATTTCCCAGTAGCTTAGGGAAGCGTCCGCGCGGGTGGCTACAACTTGTATACCCTGTTTCTGACTATTGCTTAGTTGGGTGATCAGGTCGGAATGGACGGCTATGGGAACCTCAAACCAAGCACCAGCAGAGGCGCGGAGGACTTTGGGATGGGTTGGGTCAACGCTATCACTACTTAACCATAATCCCTCAACTCCGGCCGCTGTGGCTGTACGGATCATGGTTCCTAGGTTGCCAGGATCTTGCACGGTTTCTAGGACTAGGCCTAAACTGGTGATGGGAACTGGGGTTTGGTCTTGGCGGCGGGCGATCGCTACTACTCCGTCAGGGTTGACTGTGGTGGTCATGGCGACTATCAGGCGATCGCTCACCTGTTCAGTGCGATCTGCCGTTTTTGCTGCCAATTCCCACAGTTCCGGGTGACGTTCCTGCCATTGGGGGGTACAGCAAAGGGTGATGATCTCCCAATTCACAGCACAAGCCGCCTCTATTAGGTGGGTTCCTTCTAGGATGAATAGTCCCTCCTCTCGTCTGGCTTTGGCTGTATGTAACTGGCGAATTTGCTTAACTAAGGGGTTTTGTAGGCTGGTTAGCATTTAACTTGACGTGGGGGCGCAAATTGGATTTGGGCATCGTCTCATTTACTCAGACAAACTTTTGGCTGGTTTGATGTTTTCTTCTGCCTTGATGGTCTCCCCTTTTCGGAAACTGAAAAACCACTTTGATCTGATCGGATGGGGACAAAAATTATGTTTTTGAATACTCAATTATTGGGTTTATGCCGACAAAATACCAGGAAATCGCCTACTCTGTCAAGCTCTTTCCAGCGATGCGGTTCCCTGGTTAATAGGCGATCGCCCATTGCTATATCAAAACCTCATATTCCTAGCCTGTGCTTGCGCCTCCTGTACTTGTCGTCTGAGTTCCTCTGTGGTTATGTTTTCCTGTTGGTCTAGCTGGTTTTGTTGGTTGAGGAAGTTCTGGAAGTTCTGCTGCTGTTGCTGAAGCTGGTTGTTGAGGGCGGCGGTGGTTTGGTTTTGGCTGCGGTCGCGCGCCTCTTGGGTTCTAACATAATCCTGAAACTGCTGTTGTTGCTGTTGTTGCTGCGCCGCCAAATTAGCGATCGCATCGGCCACATTCATCCCCCCCGTCCCGCCGACCATTAAAGCCGCGGCTGTTACAGCTCCGGTCACGTTGACGTTAGCAGTTTGAATGTCAATTTTGCGGGTACGATCATCAATGCGGATGCGCTGATGGCCAGATGTCACTATCTCTATACTGCGATCGCTATCATTAAGCCTAATTTGATGACCGCCACTGGTTTGAATATACACCCCATCCTGGCTAGTCCGACTTAGATCCTCCTCCACAAACTGGATTTTATGGCCGCTGGGAGTAGTGAAACTTCGCAGCCGCACTTTCCCCCGATTAGAAATAGTCTCCTCAACCGGGTCTGGGGGACTATCCTTGCCGTTCCATACCCCACCAATGCAGTATGGACGGTGGATATCTCCATGTTCAAAAGCCACTAGCACCTCATCATTAATTTCTGGGAGACAGTAAAAGCCTCGGTTTCGTCCAGCACCAAGACCCACAACCCTAGCCCAGGCGCTGGCGTGGGCGCTCCCGTCCCCTTCTGGGGTCAGGGTCGGAAATTTCACTCGCACACGCCCAAGACCCTCTGGGTCATAGTTATGAGTAACAATACCCACTAGATGGGTTTGCCCCGGTTTCAAACCTATTTTGGGGGAAAGGGTTGTCAAAATTGAACCGCCCCGTAACCCCCTCACACTAAATTCCGTGCTGTATCTCCCTTCTTGATACAGGTGGCGGGTTTCGGTAATGTAATATCTACCGCTATAACGCCCCATTCCAGTTAATTCCACCACTTTCCCTACCCGAATATTCGGGTTTCCCGGAGCATGGGAGTCGGCTTGCACAAATTCTCCCTCGAGTTCGTTATAGAGGGCTTGAGCCATCAAGTCCGCCGCTTTGGGACTGGAAACAGGCTGATCTACAACAATCATTTTCGGCGGCGGGAAGTTGCTGCCAAAAAGTCCCGTGGTTAAGGGAGCGCCACCTGATGACCTCCGTTGAAACTGACTCGACCACCCCTCCTGGGAATTACCCTCGATTTGAGTGATTTTTTCCGAGCGATCGGCTACCGAGACAATCGGCTGTTTTCTAGTATAATCCCAGCTTCGCACTTCCACTGAGTCAACCTGTTCCGCACTGGTGACTCGGACTCGAAAACTTTCAAAGTCTTTTAGCCATTTCAGTCTCAAAATATCCCCTCCCTGGGGGCGACGGAAAAATAGTTTCCCATCTTGAACAAATAATTCAAATCCAATTCTAGCCGCTCTGTCCCGCAGGAATTCCATATTGGTCTGGTTTTCCTGAAAAACGTAGGCTTGTTTATCTCCGCTCGGATCGATTCTCCCTTGCTCAATTCCCACTTCTCTCGCGATTTTGACAACTATATCACTATCGGTATAGTCCTGGAAAGAACGGTTATAACGCCCTCGGTGCAGACGATGGGAAATGTCATAACCCCGAACTATAATCGGTGCTTGGGTGTCGCTGGTAAAGTGGGTTTCAATCGCGGTAATTTCGCCTTCGATAATGTAGTCTTTTTGTTCTTGGTTGAATTCTGGGGACTCCGTTGTGCTACCTTGAAAACCAATCTTGACTTTTTTGCCAATTTGTAGGAGGGGATCGTGTTGCCATGTTTGGCTTTCGTCATCTACCGGAACGTAGGGATTATTGATAGCCAGTGTGAACATCCCAGGTAGGTGCAAACTCTCTTCTACCGAAATTTGCAGCAAATCATTCATTAAAGCCGACAGGGATGATTGGTCGGCTCCTTCAATTTGCAACAGAGGACTGGAAACATACAGACTGCGATCGCTTGCCATGGCTACAATGATATGTTAATTATTTACTGATAATTTGACGACGCTCACTAAAACTGCGATCGGCAACCCCCAGATCCACTTCTTTCAGCTTAATCGTCACTCGGGCGCGTACTGGTGTACCATCTGGTTTAAACATCGTCAATTTATAATCTAAACTTTCCACCATACAACGCATATAATTTTTATCCCCCCACATTAAGTAGTAAACCGGGGGTCGTCGCAGCTCTAGGGCTTGTGTGTCAATATCTCCCCCACCATATTCAGCCACCTCCATGGCATTCGCATTCACCCCTAACAAGTTACTAGACAGGCTAGATACAGCCGATTGAATTACAGTATTAGTAACACTAGCTTTGACCAATCTTTCACTGTAGCCGCCTTCTTTACTAAATGGATCTTTAAAAGAACTGAAGTCTACAGTATCCAGAATAGGCTGGATTTTATTCAATACATTTTCGCCGGTTTCATAGGTATCAAACACCAGATCAGTTAACGTCAATTGGTAGGGTTCTACAAAACCAAAGTTCACCTTCGGTAAACCTCTACTTGTCCGCGCTCCCTTGATATCTTCAATCGAAACAGACCTACTTAACTGCAAGTCTGTAGGGTTAAACTGGAACCTGATAATTTTAGCGCCTTCTCCACTTCTAGGAATCAGAGCAGCTTTGACCAATTTACCACTTTTTAACCCAGATCTTTGATAAAGAGAACTGGCGGCAGACTCTTTCCTTGTCTCTAGAGCTAAATACTGCTGATCTCGAATTTTGTCATATCTAGCTGCTCCTTGAAGCAAGGCAATATCGGCTGTACTTGTCGCGACATCCTTAGCCAAATTACTGAGCCATGAATTCTCTTTTGTCATAATTAAGCCACTTGTAAAATTTAACAACAATCAAGATGATACATAATTAAAATTCGGACTTTTTATAGTCAATTATTTATGATTATACCATACTTTTTGATAAATACGATAACAATTTAACTTTTCTTTATATTTCAACCAAACTTTGAATATGTTTACTTACCAAGGAAAACGTCCAGAAGACCTATGGGAACCATAACGTTCTCGTTCCACTTGAAATCGCTGACAAATAAAGCCATATATTTCTCTAGCTAGTGCTTCGAGATGTTCAGATGTGACGACTTCTTGTTGTTTAGATTCGGCTTTTTCCTGTTCATTGTAATTCCTGTTATATTGGGCTTTAATATTTTCATCTAATTCATAAATATCTTGCTGGTTTAATGGTTCAACTTTATGAGACCTTTGTGATGATACTTGTTGCTTTAATTTTGCTCTATCTTGAATAGTTTTTTGCATCATTTCTTTAACAGAAGATGGCTTATTGTAAAAATCAGAAGACAAAATATCACCCTTGGTACTCACCTGAACATTATCTGGAATATATTTATTTTTAGGTACTACCAAACTTTTCAGTCTTGATTGGTTTAATCCTAATTTTTCCTGATTTTTCATCAATTCTTGATGATTATCCGGAGACTGTGGTACTACACCACGCGGTTGAAAATCAACATTATGTCGGTTATTTTTCATTAATTTTTGTTTATTTAAAGGTTTATTTTTATCATATTTTTTCTGGTTATTTTTTGTAATAAATCCTGGCTTATTTATGTTTTTAATAAACCTTTGAATCTCAGGGATTCCTCCATTGATAAGCATTTCTTTAACCGTTTTATTACTATCAGATAAACCAGGGTTTATATCTGATTTAGGTTGAAAAAATAATGAATTAGTATCAGATATACCATCCGTTATATCTCCCGAATTGGAAGTTTCCGATTGTGGTTGAATTGTGGAATCATGAGAAGCGATCGCATTATTAACATCTCCCGAATCCGAGGTTTCCGAGAGTCTCGGAATTGGAGATGAATCAGAAGTTTCCGAGAGTCTCTGAATTGGGGAGTCATGAAAAGCGATCGCATTATTGACATCTCCCGAATCCGAGGTTTCTGGGAGTCTCTGAATTGGGGAGTCATGAGAAGCGATCGCATTTACATCCACCGAATCCGAGGTTTCCGAGACTCGTTGAATTGAGGAGTCATGAGAAGCGATCGCATTTACATCCACCGAATCGGAAGTTTCTGGGAGTCTTTGAATTGGAGATGAATCGGAAGTTTCTGGGAGTCTCTGAATTGGGGAGTCATGAGAAGCGATCGCATTTACATCCACCGAATCCGAGGTTTCCGAGACT
>NZ_JBIMLI010000076.1:0-14173 GCF_051859755.1 Limnospira sp. | reverse complement strand
GGAGATGAATCGGAAGTTTCTGGGAGTCTCTGAATTGGGGAGTCATGAGAAGCGATCGCATTTACATCCACCGAATCGGAAGTTTCTGGGAGTCTCTGAATTGGAGATGAATCGGAAGTTTCTGGGAGTCTCTGAATTGGGGAGTCATGAGAAGCGATCGCATTATTTACATCCACCGAATCCGAAGTTTCTGGGAGTCTCTGAATTGTGGAGTCATGAGAAGCGATCGCATTATTTACATCCACCGAATCGGAAGTTTCTGGGAGTCTCTGAATTAGGGATATGTCGGAAATAGGTTCAGAAGTTGAAGATTTGTATTGTCTTTGTATGGACTCAGGATTAGGGGATTTCGATTCTTCTGTTATTTTGGGGTGTTTGGGAGGATAAAATTTGTTAGATTTTGGAGATATATTATCTCCTAATATGCTTCTAAATATGGTTGACTTTGATGGTGTTGATTTTTGATAATTAACTTTTGTTTGGTCTTGATTAAGATTGTCTAATTCCTCAGATGGTGAATCTAATTCCCGGCTAATTTCAGGTGCTTCTGATGTAAAAATAGCAGATGTTTCTGTGGATTGCGGAATCGATGTTGTCTCTGCATTTGGGGTAAAATCGACAGAGTTAAGTGGCTTTTCTTGGATGATGTTTTGATTACTAAAGTTAGGCTTTGACTCTAATAAAAAAGGACTATCCCACTCATCAAAACTTTGTAATTGTACTCCTTCACCCGCGAATAAAGATAAATCTAAAACTGATATGGAACGCGCACCCAGAGGCTGTAAAAATTTTTGACCTAATGGCGTAGGAGACATTAAAGGATTTTTTACGCCTAAATATGATGGTGAATTTGTATTAGTTGATGTCACGTTATCTGGGTTTTTAGACATACAAATTAAGTAAATTTATGACTTACTATAATATTTGATAATTGTGGTTTTAAAAGTATCCATCATTATCCCGCCTTCTATTAATGGCTGCACCTCCTGCGCCTCGAGGTGTTATGGTCACTTTTAACCCTTCATAAGCTAGGGTTAATTCTTCGATCGCTACTGAACTTCCTTCAGCTTGAAATCCTGGTGCTTTCCAGGAAATAGGAATAGCACCAATCAAAGTCCATGCTTGCATAATTTCCCCCGCTTGATTGAACATCAAAATATTGATATTCCGACGATTATATATGGGATTACTGATGGTAGTTAGCATCCAATCCCAGAAAATTGTGCTATTCGTCATTCCCCGCTTTAAGGTGATGTCGTCAAACTCTGCATGACCAATAAATACTCGCTGTTGGTCATTGACTCCACCTTCTAAATATGCTTCTTTTTGTAAGGTTACTCCGAAGCCAGAACATTCGGAAAATGATGCGGAAATGGTACTTTCCATTTCTACATAAAAGCGATTGGTTGTGATATAATTATACATGGATTATAAGGTATTCCTAGGATGTATGATCAGCATGATTTGCCTGGATATTTATTCACCACAAAATTGAAACCGAAAATTAATGTCGCTCACGGATTAAATTGAGGTCAGAAATTAACATTTCGTAAACTCGTTGTTCAACTTGTTTTTTGAGCATCGGGTCAGCGCGAACTTTTTGGGCGATTTTATACATCAAATCTCCGGGATTATCGCACTGTATTTTCGTGGGTGCGACTAAGCCAATGGGGTGGCTAGGTTGTCCGGGTGGCGGGTGTGGTATTGGGGGTTGATGGTTAGGTTTCATGATTCAGTGATTAAGGATTTGGGTTGAGATTTTGTAAAGGAACTAATCCGGTTTTGATCAGCAGATTTTGTGCTTCTTCGGTTTTCATAATTTCGGCGAATTTCTGCCCGACTGGGGATAAGCTGTTATCAAAGGAATAAACAACAGCCAGAGAATAGGCTAAAGGATATTGTCCGGTTTGAAATTTCTCAACAGATGGATGGTAACTACCTTTATCATTGCACAAATCGGTCGCGGGTGTAATAGGTTGATTGTTATGTTGACTTAGGGGTTGTACCGCTGGTCTCAACCCTTCTGCGATCGCCAGAGGGTAGACCGAACACTGCTGAAAAACTTGACTGAGGGGGCCAAAAGATAGGCTGCCAATTTCCCGTTCTTCAAAATCCTGAAGAACTCTTCTCATGGCTTGAAAAGTGGGGATTTGGCGAATTCTATTGACATTGGTTTCAGTTGTGATAAAATTGTCTGAGGGAGAGCTTTGCCACAGTCGCCGAAATTGGTCGATCGCTCGCTCGGTTTGTAGGACTCGTTCTTCAAAAATGCGGATCGCTTCTGCATCGGTGGGGATGTACAGTTGCACCGGTAAATCTGGCCCTCCTAACTGTTTCCAGTTGTTAATTTCTCCGGTGTATAGTTGTCGCAATTGCTTAATTGATATTTGTCCGTTTAAATTGTGAGGTAAGGAATTCTGGCGGCGCTGGTAACTAAAGGCGACAAACACGGCTAAACCATCATACGCAAAGGGAATAGCATTTAAATCTCTGTCTAAGTCTTGGATTAAGCTGGTAATGGCAAAATCTACCTCTTGGTTGCGAACTTTAGCCAGTGTTTTTTCCGTTGTCGGTTGGGGTTTATAAACCAATTTCATCTGGGGAATGCGCTGTTGTAATTCCTCCTCTAATGTTTTACCTTTTTCTACTAAGTTGCGCTGTCGGATTGCATAATTCCAAACCCCATTTTCATTAGCGGTGTAGCTAAATCTTCCTTTGGGAATAGCAGCAATATCTTTGATGCAACAGGGTAAAAAACGGTGGTCAGCTAGGACTATAGATGGGCGATATAATAACCGCCAGATACCAATTACTCCTAAAAAAGCCAGTAGAAGCAGCAGCAGAATCCATAACCGGGGAAAAGGGCGTTTTGTGTCTTCTTTTTCTAATGTGATCGCTTGATAATTGTGGTCAATTTCCGGTATTTGGGGGAGTGCTTCCCGGGCGGCTTTGGCGTTTTCAAAGGGTATATTGAATCCCAGGAGTCGCAATATAAACTGTTGCAGGGGGGGATAGGTTTCTGGCCAATCTTCGGGGAATTGGTAACGGAAGGTTTGCCCTCGGGTATCAACGGGGGAGGTTAAATTATGTTGCCAATTTCCTTTTAAAAGGTCAAAGGCGATCGCACCTAAAGCCCTTAAATCGAGGCTAGGATCAGCCTGGCTAACCGTGGTTAACCCGGGCTGAAATGGCTTTTCTGTCAGGGTCAAATCGGCTATGTAGACGAGAAATTGGGGGCGGTGAAACTGATGCTGTTCGATGGGTAAAATCAGAATCGTGTCCAGGCTGAGGTTCCCGTGGGCTACAAGTGAGTGAATTTGACCCGAGGGGAGGCGGTATTTCTGGGTGTGGAGGGGTTCGAGGCTTTGCAAAACCTGATCAAGGAAGTGCCGCACTTGGTGGGGAGTCATGGCACCAAATTGGCGGAGGTAGCTTCGCACGCTGGGATAGCTGTTGGAGAGGGTGTGGGTGACCGTGTAGCAGCGGGGTTGGTGGCGGTCGGCGATCGCTTCTGAGGGGACCAGCAGCCGAAAGTCCTGCACCCGACCATCAGCGGGGACTAATCCTGCCACATTTTCAAATACTGTTTTGGTCTGCTGTTCTTCCTGGGGGTTAAAGTGGCGTTGGGGGAGCAGATATTCTTTAATAATGACTGTTTTATTGTTGTTGGTTTGCACTGCTTGATAAAGGCGACCCAGACCCCGACTGCCGATGAAATTGACGATGCGATATCGGCCTTGGTTGCCGATAATTTCCGATTTGGTGGGGAGTATCGCGGGAAATCCGCATTGTAGACAGGTTAAAGCCTGTGGTTCTGCCGCCGTGGGGGATGAGTTAGCCAGGGGGCAGAATAGGGGGTTGCCGTGGGTACAGCGATATTTAGGATAGGGGTTGAGGACACCGGGGCTGACTTCCGCAAGTTGTGGAGGGGTATCGAGGGTTTCGATGTCGTCTGTGTCTTGGGGAATTTCTTCGCCTCGTTTCCGCCGTCGGAGGAGATCTCGGACATCTTCGCGAATGAAGGGTAAAAGCCGAACTACCCACAGGGGGAGAAATCGATAGACTGGAGCGAAGGCATTATAACCTACCCGTCGGACGCGGTGTTGGGCGGTAGCAATGGTGCTTTCTCTGATGGCTTTTGCGGTTCGGGTTTTCGGAATTGGGCGTTGAGGGGGTCTTACCATTACATAAAGGCTCCCAAGAAGCAGGTGTTAGGTAGTCAATTAGGGGGTGAGAAAATAGGATATTTATTCAGCCTCAACTTGGGCGATCGCATCATCGGGGGATGTCCCATTGAGTACAGCAATAATACCTGGGAGGTATTGATCCATCATGGTCACGTTGGTATAAACGAGGGATTCTATTAAAGTCGGGGTGAGGCGATCGCCTTCTACATCGATACTGGTTTTATAACAAACCTCCCCATCAGAATAGTCTAACTCGAAGTTGCCCAGAATCAAACCAGAATTAGCTTTTGTTAATAATTCAGCAATAGCCGATCGCTTTTCCGCAGGAATTGTCAGGGGACAAATCGAGTAAAACAGGAATTGTTGTTCTTCGTCTCTCGCCTGTGCGGAACAACTCCAACGGCCATTGTCGCCAATAAATGCCATTTCTAGGGTAGCCCCCTCCTCTAAGCTAACGTAGTCCCAATCATCTTGGTTAAAAAAGGCAGCCATGATTTGGGAAATGGGGGCAGAAATTGGGGATTCCGAGTCTCCAGTTGGCGGCGCGCCCAATTCCCGGCTAATTTCTTCGATGGCTTGGGTTCCGTGTAACAAAGCCGTTTGAATTTGCGTCCCTAACTGCTGAAAAGCGTCTTTTCCCGTAGCAACCAGTTGACGGAGTTGGTCAGGATTTGCCCAATCCCAAAGGGTACGATAGGCGATCGTTTTGTCTAATTGTTCTTGTCGCACTCCCAAACAAAACCAGTTTTCCGTAAATTGGTGAGGTAGGGGTTCTGGTCCGGGTAGTTGTTGTAGGTGGTTGATGAGAGTAGCCGTCGTGGTTCCGTCCTGGGTGAGTTGAGGCAGCAAACCCGGTTTCAGCATCAATTCTAACGTTAAATTGGTGCAAGGGTCAAATTGGCGATCGATTAAGGGACTACAAACCTCTGGTTTCAAGTTAAACAATTGTTCCTGTTCAATCAATTGATAGGTATCAAAGGATACTTCTAGGGTGAGACAAAAATCAATATCCTTACCATCATTCTCTCTAAAAATACCATTTAAAGCAAGCATTTCAATGGTTAATTTTGAGGGCAAAACAAAGGTCAATATTTGCTTCAAGGAAATCTCTTTTTTCATGTTAATTATTAATTATTAATTATTAATTATTAATTATTAATTATTAAACCCAGCCTTTAACTTCACTATCCATCAAAGGTTTTTCCAATTTCATATATTCACTTTGGGCGGCAGCGAGTAGATGTTTCATCATTACCGGTTCCCCGGCATCAGCAGCCAGAAAAGCCGCATTAAGGGCGATATTGCGGATATTACCCCCAGAAACACTCAAGCGCGCCAATTTCTCAACCGTGAGCCCATCAGTGGGAGTTTCCGAGGGGAAGATACGCCGCCAGATTTCGGCGCGTTGTTTAGCATCGGGAAAGGGGAACTGGACCACAAAACGGATGCGACGGAGAAAAGCGGGGTCGAGCGCCCCCTTCATGTTGGTGGTAAGAATAGCTAAACCTCGGTAGGCCTCCATGCGTTGCAGAAGATAACTAACCTCGATGTTAGCATGGCGATCGTGGGAGTCTTTGACCTCGCTGCGCTTACCAAATAGCGCATCAGCCTCATCGAATAGCAAAATTGCGCCCCCACTTTCGGCAGCATCAAAGACCCGGCGAAGGTTTTTCTCGGTTTCGCCGATATATTTGCTAATCACGGAACTGAGGTCAATTTTGTATAAATCGAGTCGCAAGGCTTGGGCTAAAACTTCCGCCGCCGTGGTTTTCCCCGTCCCACTGGGTCCAGCGAATAGGGCGCTGATACCTAAACCCCGATCGCTTTTTTGACTGAAACCCCAATTTTCATAAACTTGGGAACGTTGGCGGAGGTGAGCCGCCATGGTTTCCAGAACTTGCATTTGAGCTTCTGGGAGAACCAAATCCGCCCAAGTCGCTTTAACTTCGATGCGCTGGGCCATATCTTCCATGCGGGGGCGAGCAAGGACGCGACAAGTATCCCAAAGATGGTCAATAAAGGTTTCGGTATCGTGGGGGGAAATTCCCTGGCTGGCGGTGGTTGTACAAACGGAGAGAATGGCGGGGGAGGGGAGGTTAAATTGGGCGGTAACTCGTTGTAGGTGGCCGTTAAGGTGTGTAACATCTCCCAGGTGTTCTTCCCAATACTGGTACTGTTCCGCAGCGCTGGGGCGGGTAACCTCGAAGTTGAGGAGGGGTCGGGTTCGTTGAGGAAGGCGATCGCGGACGGTAATGATCAGGGGGCTACCGATGCGCTCAATCAGTTGCCAGATACCGTCTCCGTGGCGACTCATTTCCACCTGTTCACAGTCGAGGAGGAGCGCATAGCCTCCTAAAACGGACTCGCGCTCCCATAGTTTTAACATAAGGTTAAATTCTGCGGTGGTCGAGGGGATGCGATCGCCATCACTATGATAGAGTTCCAGGTCTAACTGTTGACAGGCGACCTGTGCGATAGCTTGTCGAGTCGCCATATCTTCCCCGGAAAGCTGGACAACCGGTAACTGAGACTGTTCGCTAAAGCTCGACCAGGTTTGGGCAATTTTTAGGGCGAGTTGTTGATGGGAGGGGACTAACAGGGAGGCTTCCCCAAGGGATTCCACAATGCCGAATAAGCGTTCATCGAGATGCTGTATACCGATGAGATAGTGGAGGATACGTTCGTCAATGCGAATGGGACTGAGGGTCAAAACCGCACCGCCTCCCACTTCGAGTAAACGCCAGCGACGTAGGGGAGCATTGGGTGTTAGGGCGCTCCAATGGGGGCGATCGAGGATATTAAGGGCGAGGCTAAAGGTAGGATAAGGCTTTTGGGGGTCGCCGTGGGCTTCCGCGCAGAGTAGGGGAAATTCCCCATCGAGTTCCATTCCCGCGCACAACAGCAGCAAATCTTGTTCAAAGCTAGACAGCCCAAAGGTCTCGCACAGTTGCTCTAGGACAGGGGGGACGATGAATGGCTCGGTTGTTTCGGATCTGGTTTGCCCATTGGATGCCGCCCGGAGGGCATCCTTAATCCGGGTTAAGGCGAGTATGAGAGTTTGTTGATTCGGTAGTGAATGCCAGTTTGAGTCAGTCATGGGGAATGGAGAGTCGCGTGCTGTTTAATTTATCGCTACTTTAGGTTGAATGTATTGCTCAAAAGTTGGACTGTCGGGGTTGTCGTCTACACTCAGGATACTTTCTGCCCCATCAATTTGGACTCGCACCAGGTATTCTCCCGGTTTGACTTCCCGAATGGGGATGGAGACGGTAGCCGTGGCGCGAGTAATGGGTGGGGCGGTGAATAGGTAGCCGATGGGATTATTGCTATTGGGGTTGCATTCGTTCATCATCACCACAATTCGCTGACCTGGAGCGATCGCCAAGTTAAGGCTAATGCTGAGGGTTCCCGACCGTGGCTCCTCGTCAAATCCATCTAAGTCTAGGACTGTCACTGCATCAATAGTAGGCCGCAAGACGAAGGGGGCGACGTTAGATTCCACTTGGGGAACACGAGCAGGAGTGCTACCGTTAGTGGTGGCTGTACTCCCCCTTCTGCTAGATCGGGACCCGTTACGGGGGGGTACGGGTGGGGCTTGTAGGTGAATTACCTGTAGGCTTTGAACCCCAGCCCGTAGTTGGTCTGTTTCAATTAGGCTCAAGGGGAGCCGTAGTTCTCCGTTGTTGATGACTTGGGGGGTGATTTCTAGTTCACCGATGCGGATTTGGGTTAAGACACCAGAGAGATGCTGGCCACGAATCGAGAGGATGCTGTTACTGAAAATGGGTTGATTTTTACCTCCCACCGCGACCACTTGGGTGATGATGGGTTG
Organism: Limnospira sp.; assembly: GCF_051859755.1. Classification (NCBI taxonomy): domain Bacteria; kingdom Bacillati; phylum Cyanobacteriota; class Cyanophyceae; order Oscillatoriales; family Sirenicapillariaceae; genus Limnospira; species Limnospira sp. The sequence goes on along the minus strand of NZ_JBIMLI010000076.1, from coordinate 6,154 downwards.
TTTGGGAAAGACTGTACTGCCTAAAATGCGATCGCGCACAGGTAGGGCGGAACGTCCGGCGATGTCGCTTTCAATGATGATGACAGTCACTTTGTACACCAGGGACAGGGCGTAGGGGGTTTGGAAGAACACAGACCAGATTTTGGAGAGTTCGTCCGTCGAGACAGAGATAAATTCCGAGCGGATTTGTTCCACTTGTTCCGCTAGGTCGGAGTCCGCGAGGTAGGTAAAGGTGGGGTCGGCGATCGTGGCGCGGATGGTGTCCGCACTCAATACTAACTGGTCTTCCAGGGTTTGGACGACGCTACCCAGTAGGCGCTGGGGTTCGAGATCGCCATCGTTGCCGTAGAAGGATACCACATAGAATAGGTCGATCGCCGCTTGTCTACGACGGGTCATGTCCCCGCGCCGTTGGAAGTTGGGGGTGTCTTGGTTGGTGAGGGCCGGGTTGCGTTTGATATGATACAGGTATAGGTTCACACCTGTTTCGGGAATTGACCCGCTAGAACCGTCTGGGCGCACCGTGGTGACTCGCGCTCCGTCTACGTCTCTTTGAACGGCTCGCTGTAGGATGCGCTGTAAGGTCGCGGTGGCGGTGGCGACGGCTAGATGATTACTCATGGCTGACTGGGCCAGTTATAAGGGGTGGCAATGGTGAGGAGGGGTTTCTGGGGAACTTTGATGTTCATCTCTGATGCTCCTCCACTATTTAATACCACTTTGAGTCTATAGCGATCATTATGAACGGCAGATTATATATATTAACAATTACTTCATATATATTCACATAAGTATAATTAACTCAAAAAAACGTTATCAAAATAAGTATATTTGGTCGAGATTTCGGTGTAGTATTTTGAACAACTCCAAATTATTGCGTAAGCTTGGATGGATAAAGCACATCCTAGAAATGATAAATAGGTAAAAGACCCAGCATGAGCAGGTTGTGGATTATCCACGCTATGCTGATTTTCAAAATTTATCCATCCGGTTGATCAGAAAAAATGGGTTTAAAACCTCGTCCCTCTAGACATGAAACTGTAAGACCAAAACTAACGAGCGTTAGTGGAGGCAGGATTCAGCCCCAGAGTCCCCACGCATTTAGGCTGGGGAGTGTCCAAACTGCCCACTCTCAGGGAGAAAGATTTTTATGGCTAGGCTTGACTATTTTGCACCTGGCGTTTACATTGAGGAGGTCGATCGCGGCTCTCGACCTCTTCAGGGTGTTCCCACCGCTGTAGCCGGATTTGTCGGTTTCACGGAAGATATCCGAGGTGGGGCTGAACCTTTTAAGCCGATGTTAGTCACCAGTTGGAAGCAGTATCTGGAATACTTCGGTCGAACCAACTCGGACGGTTTCACCGACTTCGGAGCCTATCTTCCCTTTTCAGTTTACGGTTGGTTTCTCAACGGCGGCGGTCGGTGCTGGATTACTAGCATGGGAACAGGACTCCCCGGTTCTCCTAAGCCGGAAGTGACGGAAACGGGAACCGAAATTGTCAACCGCGCTAATCGTCCTTCGTTAAGATTTTCGATCCGTGAGAGTTCCCAAGATGGTGCTTCGGAAAGTTCCCTAGCCGACAGTTCGCAAAACGGGTTCCTGGCTGTGAGCGATCGCTCTATCCGGGTGCAAATTACCGAAGGGTATCCGAAACCCCCCAGCGAAGAAACGGAAGCATCAGAAGCGATCGTTACTGCTAATACAGGGGAATTTTTCACCATAGTGATCCGCCAGGGAAGTGAGGAACTCGAACGGTTCCCGCACCTGAGTATGAATCCAGACATCGAAACAGCAGTAGCCGATTATGTGGTTAGCGCCCTCGAAGAATCCCAGTACATTCTAGCCACAGATTTGGCTATCAGTGGTAGTCCCCTGGCTCGCCGCCCGTCTAACGGCATTTATGAAGTCAGCCCTCCGGCAATTATAGCAGAAACCGACAACTTAGCGCGCCATGTGGAAGGCGTGAGGGAGGATCGCACCGGGATTCGCGGCCTATTTGAAATTGACGAAATAACTATCGTCTGTTGTCCCGACTTAATGAAAGTCTACGAACAGGGATTGATTGATCAAGATCAACTCCACGGACTAATGGACTTGATGGTGAGTATGTGCGAGGGAGCCGCAGACGGAGACATCCCCAACGCCCCCAACCGGATGATCATCCTTGACCCGCCGCCTGATCGGGTGAAACCGCAGGATATCAGCCGTTGGTTAAGCCAAGAATTTAACCGGCGATCGCAATTTGCCGCCCTGTACTACCCGTGGATTTTAGTTCCGAACCCCCGCAACGCCGGACGGCCCATAGCTATTCCCCCCAGCGGCCACATGGCAGGAGTATGGGCGCGGGTGGACGAAACCCGGGGGGTTTACAAAGCACCTGCTAACGAAGTACCAAGGGGTGTGATCGGTCTGACTCACCCGTGCAACTTCCGAGAACAGGAACTGCTGAACCCTATTGGCATCAACTGTATCCGGCCCTTTGATAACCGGGGTATCAGGATCTGGGGCGCTCGTACCTTGGTCGAACCCGACAAAACCGAATGGCGCTATATCAACGTTCGCCGTCTGATGAGCTACATCGAGAAGTCCATCGAAAACGGTACCCAGTGGGTGGTGTTTGAACCCAACGACGAAGACCTATGGCAGCGGGTCAAACGCACTATTAGCAGCTTCCTGACTGAATTATGGCGATCGGGAGCGCTGACGGGTGGCAGTCCCAGCGAGGCTTTTTATGTCAAGTGCGATGCTGAACTAAATAGCCCCCAAAGCATGATGCTGGGTCGCCTGTTTGTGGAAGTGGGTGTTTGTCCAGTGCGTCCGGCTGAATTTGTGGTGTTCCGCATCAGTCAGTGGACCGCTGAGGGTGACGGCGAATAAGCCAACTCTCTTAAATCTCTGCCTCCAAAACCAACCCATTGGAGGCAGTCGAGATTTTTTTGATATTTACACTTAAACAAGGGAATCGAATCATGAGTAGTGCTGCTCCGGTTTTTACCACTACCGCCACCCGGTATCAAATTGATTTTCGCAATGATACTGTCGGGAATATTGTCCAAAATGCTTATATCAAAAGTATGGCAGCCCTGACCTACGAGGGAAAAGTAGCCGGAGGTGATAAAGCCTTGGGTTCTGGTCGCAAAGGTCGCCGGGTTCGCCAAAGTACGATCGCCGGTTATGAAAGCAACCCATCAATGACGATCGAAACCTACATCAGCGACGACCCCAACGATGCCAGTCGCCAGCTATTTGCTTGGTTCAAAGCCTGTCTACCACCCGAAGAGGGAGGAGAAGGGAAATGGTCTCAGTACCGGGCTAGTGGTTCTGTGGTGCTGTATTCTCCTGACGGAGAAGAGGTTTTACGCTGGAACCTGGAACGTGCTTGGCCGAAAAAATATTCCATTGCTGATATGGACTCGACCTCGGGAGATTTGGCGGTTGAAACCTACGAAATCGTTGCTGAAATGATTACCAAAGAGGTGGCTCTGGGCGGTCAAGTTGCCAGTATGAGGAGTGGGGCTGCGGTTTAATTTATGGGTAGGTGGGTGCATCAGTATCGGGCGCGGGTGCAGAATTGGCTGGTTTTCCCGTCCCCTGAAAGAAGGGCGGGTGCAGAATTGGCTGGTTTTCCCGTCCCCTCAAAGAAGGGCGGGTGCAGAATTGGCTGGTTTTCCCGTCCCCTGAAAGAAGGGCGGGTGCAGGTAGTTGGCTGGTTTTCCCGTGGCGGATCTAGCACCCGCCCCTACTAGCACCCGCCCCTACAAAGCCTTCAGGGCGCTTATCGGTTAGGTTAGGAGAGATTTAAATTATGGCCTATGAATATTTGACTTCTGCGCGGTTTTACTTTGAATTTGGCAATAATACTCGTTTGCTAATTTCCAAAGTGAGTGGGATTTCTATTAGTATTGACCCAGCCGCAGAGGGGCAGTCGATCGGTTCGGGAAAAAACGTGAAAAGTGAAACTCAAATTACGCCCGCATCCGTAACCTTTGAAAATATGACTCTGGAGTTTGTGACTACCGCTGAAAATGATGCCCTGGTAAAATGGTATCTCGACTGTCATCCCCCGGCGATGATTGGTGGTAAAACTGACGCGATCGCCAAGGTGAGTGATGCTTCCTTGGTACTTTACAAACAGGATGGCTCCGAGGGGGCTCGTTGGAATTTGAGGGACTGTCTCCCCGCCAAGTATACGACCACCCAAGCTAGTTCAGATGCAACAGATCTGTTTAAGGAAACCATTGAAATCAGCCATTCGGGGTTGCAGAAAGTCCCAACTTTAGGAACAACTATTGTCATCCCCCGGCGATGATTGGTGGTAAAACTGACGCGATCGCCAAGGTGAGTGATGCTTCCTTGGTACTTTACAAACAGGATGGCTCCGAGGGGGCTCGTTGGAATTTGAGGGACTGTCTCCCCGCCAAGTATACGACCACCCAAGCTAGTTCAGATGCAACAGATCTGTTTAAGGAAACCATTGAAATCAGCCATTCGGGGTTGCAGAAAGTCCCAACTTTAGGAACAACTATTTAGTTGTGGTATCAGCTATGATTGGTGATTTAATCAACCAAAAACGTGATCTCTATGAAGTTCTGACCGCCTGCCGTTTTTATGTGGCTTTGCATTTAGACGGCGGCCGGGATGATGTGGATGGCTACTTTATGGAGTGCCGAGGGTTCAAATATTCCCAGACCGTCATTACCCACCATGAGGTATTCCCGAAAAGGTGGGGAAAGGCGACTCGAGGTCAGGTGATTTGCACTAAACTTCCGGGTAACGAAAATGTTGATAATTTTTCTCTGCGTCGGGGACTAACGGCTTCAACTACACTGTGGGATTGGATCGCCAACGTCCATGATGGCGGTTGGTCATCTAAGTTTAAAAATGGTTTTTTGACCATTTACCGTCAGGATAGTTCCGAAGGGGCGCGGTTTGCTTTTAGCCGAGGCTGGCCGGTTAGTTATAGCATCACCGATAATATGGCATCGGGAAGCGATTTGGCGCTTGAGGAGTTGGAAATTGCTTGTGAAGGGTTTGAACGAGTCTTGTAGGTGGCGATTAAACCATGCAAACGGAGTTTGAGTTTACCTTACCCAAAGGCTATTTAGATCCCGATGGCAACTTGCACCAGCGGGGGGTGATGCGGCTGTCGCGGGCGATCGATGAGATTGTCCCCCTCCGCGATCCTCGCGTACAGATGAATCCCGCCTATGCAACTGTGATTATCCTGGCCAGGGTGATTACTGAACTGGGTAGTTTGGAGGAAGTGTCGCCGGCGGTCATTGAAAATATGTTTGCCGTAGACTTAGCCTATCTCCAGGACTTCTACCGCGAAATTAACGGCCTGGTCAAGTCCGAGTCGGATTGAAAATCAAAAGTCGAACCTAAGAAACCGGGTTTCTATCTGATGTCGGATGGGAATTCCAGACCCTCTTAGAAACGGGGTTTCTCAAACTCCCTACTCCCTACTCCCCCATCTAATGTCACCCGAAAACTTACCTTTGAGACAATTTCCCTTTACCCTCCCGGTCGGATTGTTGGACGGGGAGGGAACTTGGCATCGAGAGGGAATCATGCGATCGCTGACAGGGTGGGATGAACTGTTCCGGGAAAGGGATCTGCGGGTTTTGGACAATCCCGCCTACGGGATTTTAGTCATGCTGTCCCGGGCAATTGTCCGCTTGGGGGAGATTTCTCCAGTCACGCCAGATGTATTGGAGGGATTGTTTTTACCAGATCTCGACTATTTACAGGCGGTATATAATCAGATCAATCCACCAGAAGCAAGGATTTCTCGGACGGGGGAGTGGCGGGCTACCCCCTAGAGGATTTGTATCGGGAGGTAGCCTTTATTGCTTTTTATTTCCACTGGTCTCGGGCTGATATTCTGAATCTCGAACATGGAGAACGACAACACTGGATCGGGGAAATTGCCGATTTGGTTCGGGGAGAATTGGGAGAATAATTCCGTTCCCCCGTGCAAATACGCGGTTCGCTCATTACTATGGTTAGGAGGCTATCCTGATGAAAATACAACGCCGTAAAAAACGCCAAAACGAAAGTCCAGCAGCCCCTGTGCAGGCACAATTTCAGTCCCGGCCGTTTCAGGATGCCAACTTTGCCCCCCCGGACAAACAAGCCCCCCCGCCGGAACGC
>NZ_JBIMLI010000075.1:0-23584 GCF_051859755.1 Limnospira sp. | reverse complement strand
TCAATTTCTTGATGGAATTGTTCTTGAATCGAAACCTGATTAGCTTCCCGATTCGATTCAGGATTGTTGAGAATTTTCTGAGTATCCATAAAAAATTCCTCCGTGGGGTTGATAGTGGTTGATATTTAACCATTATAGCAACGACAATTGGAGGTCGATCGCCTCTGGTCTGCGAGCCACCGATGATGATTGATTATAAAACTTTCCCAGTAGCCGGGTCAAAAATCATTAAATAGTTTAAATCTAGGGTAACTGGAATGCGATCGCCAGGACGCACACGCACACTGGGGGAAGCCATCAATTGTAATATGTTTCCCTGTACAGTTTTCGGGTCATTTGATGGCCAGGTAGCCCTCACTAAAGTTTCCCGTCCTAGGGGTTCAACCACACTAACTTCTAATTCCAGAGGGACTTTATCCAAAGCCCAAACATCTTTTTCAACCGGATCAGTCTCCGACTCGCTGAGGTTTAATTGTAAATGTTCCGGTCTAATTCCTAACTCAAATCTCTGTCCTTCCTGGGGGTGTATTTTCTCCCGAATAACCATCGGACAAGCCACCGATTGACTACCCACCCAAAATAAACTATTACCATAGGTAGCCGGGATAATATTCATGGGAGGATTACCCAAAAAAGTGGCAACCATCCTATTAGCAGGCTTACTGTAAACCTGTTGAGGAGTCCCGACCTGTTGGATACGACCTTGTTCTAAAATCACAATCCGATCGGCTAAGGTCATAGCCTCAACCTGATCATGAGTCACATAAATTGTGGTAATTCCTAGGCGCTGGTGAAGTTGCTTCAGTTCCGCGCGTGTATCGTCTCGTAATTGTGCGTCTAAATTAGATAGAGGTTCATCTAAAAGGAACACATCAGGTTCCCTGGCGATCGCCCTACCTAAAGCCACCCGTTGCTGTTGACCCCCCGACAATTGTTTAGGTTTGCGGCTTAACAGATGTTCAATAGATAGCGATCGCGCTACTTCCTGAATCCGTTGTTCTATCTTAGTGCTATCAGTCCCCCGCATTTTTAAACCAAAAGCCAGGTTTTCTGCGACCGTCAAATGCGGATAGAGGGCGTAATTCTGAAATACCATAGCCACATTGCGATCGCGTGCCATAATGTCATTAACTAAGCGATCGCCTATATAAATATCGCCACTGGTAGCTTTTTCTAAACCCGCAATTGTCCGCAAAATCGTTGATTTACCGCAGCCCGAAGGTCCTACCAACACCCAAAACTGACCATCAGGAATATTTAGGCTAATCCCCTCAATCGCCGTAGCGCTATCATAACTACGGGTAATATTTTCCAAACGAACAGTTGCCATTAGCTTTCCAGTAAATTAGGGTTTAATTTGCTTTAACTAGCCGTTCAAGTTCTGAAACCACCCGATCTAATTCATCTACCAAGGGCGTTAGTCCCCCAGCACGAAAAGCAGTTATTAATGATCGATAATACCACAGCGTACCGTCCCGCTTGCCACTAAAGCGATCCCATAATTGCTCTCCAATTTCTCGATAATCTTTTAAAATCGAACGGGCGTTGTGAAGTTTGTCGCAAGCAGACACTAACTGCACAGAAGCCGAAGCCGTGGGAATATGTGCAATATAAGCCTGTTTACGTTCCCGCCAAGGTGGTAATGGGGTCTGATGGTTATCTGTACAGCCTTTCACAATTTCCGTGACCCGATCGCCAAATTTACGCCGGATTTCTTTTTCCGTCTTCACTCCCCCTTGGTCTTCGATCGCATCATGAAGTAAGGCGGCGATCGCTTCATCCTCATCGGCCCCATATTCTAGGGCCAAACTCGCCACCCCCAACAAATGCGCCACATAAGGAACCCCAGACCCCTTGCGAACCTGATTAGCGTGTAATTCCGTCGCGTAGGTCACAGCCTGGGTAAATCGTTTTGATAACTGCATAGTTGCCATTCTAGGGTTTAATAGATAGAGGCGTTTTTTTTAATCATAATGGATCGGTTCCGAGTTGAAGTCATCGCTAAAACCCACAACCCGCAACAGGTAATTTATGCAGCGATGCACCAGGACTATACAGACAAGTTTGTTTTTGATGGTAGAAGCCATTGGCCGTCAGAATTGGAAGCGGGGGAGATAATTGTTAAGCGTCTACTAGCAGGGGAGCGTGGACACTACGGCCCCTTAGAACATCCTAGCATCACATTTAACTGTGGCTATTTTCCCCATAGTGTGATGCAGCAAGCACGTACTCATCGCGTGGGAATTTCCTTCGATGTCCAATGTTTAGATGGTGATACAGAAGTCACCTTTATTCAAGCCAGTGGCAGTTTGAGAAAAATCAAAATTGCCGATTTATATGATGTTTGGGAAAATGGAGAAAAAGCGATTCGGACTCGCCAAATTATCGGTCGCAACGGCGAACCCCCGGGAGAATACCGTCGCGATGGCAAGAAACGGATTCAGAAAATGTCCCTGCGGGTTCTGAATGAGGAAACCGGAACTTTCCAAATCGGTCATGTCAATAATGTGATGTGTAGTGGTTTGCAACCCGTCTATCGGCTGACCCTTGCGGATGGAAAAACCCTAAATTGTACCATCAATCACCGTCTCTTAACCAGTGCAGGTTGGCAGACCATGGGCGATGCTTTGGGTTTGATAGTTGACGAAAATCACGAAGTTTTGGCGACCACCCAAAATTGTCAGTTGATGTGTAATGGAGTTTGGACAAATGATGCTATTTATACCCATAAAAATTGCTGTGATGACCAGATTAATCAAGGTTTGAATCTTCGGGAAAATCCTCGGCTGGGGGAAGTTGCACAATTGAATCAGCCCAATCAAAATCTGCAATTGGCTAAGTTTTACCAACCCAGAGGAGAAGTTAAAAGTTTAAAAGCACATCCGGTCAAAGTCACTCAAATCGAATATATTGGAAAACAAATGACTTATGATCTGGAGGTTGACGGACCCTGGCATAATTTCGTGGCTAATGGGATTGTGGTTCACAATTCTTATCGGTATACGGGAAATCAGATCCTTGAACTTGCCGAAAACAAAAAAGACTTGGAAGATATCTTTTATTTGCGTCCAGTAGGAGACTACACAGACCGCCAAGGAAAAAAATACTATTATTCCCCCCAACAGCGACAAGCTGATTTGGACTGGTGTTTAGAAGCAGCTAAACGCTATAAAGCCGATTTAGATAATGGTTTGTCAGAAGAACACGCTAGGGGTAAAATTCCCTTTGACTACCGACAGCATTTTGTCGTGAGTTTCAATCTGCGATCGCTTCTACATTTTCTGGATTTACGCTATAAAAAAGACGCTCAACTAGAAATCCAAAAACTCTGTGATTTGATGTGGCCCCATCTACAAGAATGGACTCCAGCCATTGCCCAATGGTATCAAAAAAATCGCCTCGGTAAAAGCCGACTCGCTCCCTAAGTTATCCGGTCAAGTAAACTGGTCAACAATCAGCCCCAATACTTAGGGGTTAAACTCTTGGAAAATATAGCTATCATGAAACTCGAAGTTCAGCAACTAAAACCATCAGCCATTTTGCCCAAATATGCCCATGAAGATGATGCCGGGCTGGATTTATTCTCAGTGGAAAATATAGAAATCCCCCCTGGTAAAAGTCATTTAGTCCGCACCGGAATTGCGATCGCCCTTCCCCCCAACACCGAAGCCCAGGTTCGTCCTCGCAGCGGTTTAGCCCTCAAACACCAAATCACAGTCTTAAATAGTCCCGGAACCATTGACGGCGGATATCGGGGAGAAATTGGCGTGATCTTGATTAATCATGGCACCACCTCATTTAAAGTAGAAATAGGCATGAAAATCGCCCAGATGGTCATCTCGCCAATTGTACGGGTCGAAGTTGAAGCCGTAGAACAACTCAATTCAACCTTTAGGGGTTATAATGGATTTGGATCGACAGGTTTCGGGGTTTAATGTTATGGAAGATATCGCGCCCAATTACCAACCCCCCATCAGACCTACCTGGGATGAGTATTTTTTGATGTTTGCTAAACTAGCAGCCACCCGATCAACCTGTTTGGCTTTCCCAGTGGGGGCGGTAATTGTCAAAGATAGGCAAATTCTCGCAACCGGTTATAATGGTTCCCCCTCCGGTTCGGTTCACTGTACTACCCAGGGTTTCTGTTATCCTGGACTTAGTAGTTGTGATGCTAGTCAAACCCTACCTTCGCGGGCGGTTCATGCTGAAGCTAATGCGATCGCTCAAGCCGCCAAACATGGTATTTGCTGCGCTGGTGCCAGTATTTATGTCACCCTAGAACCCTGTATCTATTGCCTGAAATTGATTATTTCTACAGGGATTAAGGAAGTCTACTATGAGAAGGTTTTTAATAGTGGGGAAAAAGCTATGCTGCGGGATATGTTCGTTAAAGAAGGTTTAGTCAGCATTAAACAAATCTATCTATCTCAGGAAATCGCTCAACAAGGAGCCATGTTTCTCCTAAATCCTACTTCTGTACCTCGTCCTTGACTGGTGATGATTCCCCAGATAATGCTGGTTTAAGCCTGATTATCAACCTCTAATAATTAGTGAGGATGACAGCAAAATGATTACTCGCAAATCTTCACCTTGGCTAGTCGGAATTAGCTTGATACCAGTATTGCTAATTGCCTCCTGTGATGATGCCTATAATAGGTCCTTACAGTCTCCTCCACGGGAGTTAGCTACCCCTCGCGTAGGGGAAACTTATTTAGATGCAGGCTTAACACCAGCCACACCGTCACCAATACCGCTGGAATTGGATGCCGAAATTCCCAACACAGAAACCTATGATTTAATTGCCGAAAATAACTTTCAATTAGTAGCAGCTAATCCCCTGTCTACCTTCTCGATTGATGTTGATACAGCATCCTATAGTAATGTACGCCGCTTTATTAACCAGCGTCAACGTCCGCCCATTGATGCAGTCCGAATTGAGGAATTGATTAATTATTTTTCCTACGATTATCCTCAACCCCAAGCCGAAGAACCTTTTTCAATTACCACAGAAGTATCCTCAGCCCCTTGGAGCCCGCAACATCAATTAGTTCATATTGGGTTACAGGGTAAAACTTTAGCGATCGAGGAATTACCCCCTAGTAATTTGGTATTTTTATTGGATGTATCTGGTTCCATGAATCAGCCCAATAGACTACCCCTATTGAAGGAAGGATTTAAGTTATTAGTTGACCAACTCACCGAACAGGATACGGTGGCGATCGCTGTTTATGCGGGGGCGGCTGGTGTGGTTTTACCTCCTACCCCTGGTAATGAAAAACAGAAAATTATCGCCGCCATAGATGGCTTACAAGCCCAAGGTTCAACCGCTGGCGGTGAAGGTATTAAATTAGCCTATGAGTTAGCTACCAGGATGCTAAGTGAAGGCAAAAATAATCGGGTAATTCTGGCTACTGATGGCGATTTTAATGTGGGTGTATCCAGTGATGCGGAATTGGTGCGGCTGATTGAATCTTATCGCGATCGCGGTATTTATTTAACCGTGTTAGGCTTCGGTATGGGGAATTATAAAGACTCCAAAATGGAGAAACTATCGAATCATGGCAATGGTAACTATGCCTATATAGACAACCTAATGGAAGCCAAAAAAGTGATGTCTACCGAATTAACCGGAACCCTATTTACCATTGCTAAAGATGTGAAAATTCAAGTAGAGTTTAACCCCGCCCAAGTTCAAGCCTATCGGTTAATTGGCTATGAAAATCGCCGCCTGGAAAATCAGGACTTTCATGATGATACCAAAGATGCGGGAGAAATTGGGGCGGGACATTCCGTAACAGCCCTTTATGAAATTATCCCCGTTGGTGTAGAATCAGATGTAAATTTACCGGCGGTGGATCAGTTAACTTATCAGCAAAATGTCGTCAGTTCAGAAGCCTATAATAGCAATGAATTAATGAGGTTGAAAATCCGTTATAAACCCCCAACGGAAACAGAATCACGGTTACTTGAACAGCCCATAATTAACCGTAGTCTTCCCCTGAATCAAACCTCGGATAACTTCCGATTTGCGGCGGCTGTGGCTGAGTTTGGGATGCTGTTAAGAAACTCCCCCTATCGCGGAAATTCCAGTTTTCCACAAGTCTTACAATTAGCAGAATCATCCAAAGGTGTTGATTTACACGGCTATCGATCCGAATTTATCCAGTTAGTAAAAAGGACTCCCCAACGTTAACCTCGCAGCAGTTTAGGCGATTGTCAATTAAAAGGCGATCGCCTGATATATCCTCAACTAATCGATTAAGGAAACGATAATCTAAGCTGCTTTCCTTCCCCTCGCAAAAAATAGTTTTTCCACCACTAATTACACTCATAACTATATCTCGAATCTGATAATATTTGCATCGGGGACTAGCTGCTCTATATAATCCGAATGAGTAGTAATTATAAATTGATTGTTTTTCCCAAGTTTCGGCAAAGATCTCAGTAATGCTTGTTGCATAGGCGGATGTAAATGCAGTTCAATTTCATCAATTAAAATCACTGAATTATGAATATTCCAACTAGCAAAATCTACCAATATGGGAAAAGTCGATCGCTCTCCTCCCGACATTTCCGAAATTTCGTACTGATTCTTACTATCATACAGGTAAAACCAAGGCTCACTTAAAATGTCATCTACTCCCTCTCGTAGCACAGGACCATCAAAACTCCGTTCGGGAAAAATAGCTTGATAAGCACGTTCGAGATCCCCATATAAATCTCTTTGTCCGGGTCGTAAATTTTTGATTTTACCCGATTTAATATCTTGATGAAACTGTCGCCACTTAGATAAACGATCGCGCAGAATATCATCGGTAATTTCAACTGTTTTATCTGGATCTTCAGTAGTCAAGCTAGTTGAAGTTCTTTGTTCTGTGTACCACAGCACTGTACCCACTCGCTCGAAGACATTAAATCCGTGGGAACGTACCAATTTTTTGGCATATTCTCTACCCTTAAATTGGAAAAGTTCAGCCGCTGTCTCAGCCTGAACTCGTCCATCTCGCCATTTAATAGTTACCACATTTTCTTGAGCCGGAGCATGAGAATAACCAGAGCCTTCCAGATTTTGATAAAACTCTTGAATCGCCTTAATTTCCTGAGATGAAAATTGAACTTTTACGGCAACCCCTGGCTCAAACTTTCCCCAATTACTCCCTAATAATTCATAGTTAAATCCCAGCCATTTTAAGTCATGAAAGTGATGGATCCGACCCGTTGCCATCCCTAAAGTGGCTGCTATAGCTTGTAAAATGCTGGTTTTGCCAGCACCATTCATTCCGATTAAAACAATCAAATCTTTTGCTAATCCGGTTTCCGAGTCCGTAAAATCCAACTCCAGGTGCCGAAATTTTTTAAAATACTGCAAGTTAATCGATTCAATTTTCATCGGTTTTACCCATTCACAAAAGTTCTGGAATATGGCATAATTAAAGATTGAGTTAATATCGCCATAGCCCAACCAGATATTTAATGGTCAAGCCATGGCGATTAGAAATGAGCCGCCAGCAAACCCGAGGGTTATTTGTTATAATAAAACTCGATTTCTTTATCTTTTAGGGGTGCAAAACCTGCGGCTTCTAGCATCTGGTTTAGTTCCGACTGGGCGATATGTTTCGCTCCAATGCGGACGATGCGCGATCGCATAGTATTACTAACCCCACTGCGTTGGCGCTGTCCTTCCAAAGCCATCACTTTATGATATAGTTCTAGCTTTTCTGGGGGAATGGGACTCCCATCAAAATCCAGTCCTTGGGCGATCGCCACATCAATAGCGTCGGCTCCGGTGTTAGTAGAATTTGCACTCATGATAAATTATAACTGCCATGTTTGACCAGCATTATTATAGCAGCCATTTGTAGGCGTATCACACCATTACTAGCCCTCAGTTTAGATGGGATCATCTAATCCCGGTCTGGGTGTCGGTTCAATTCTCAGCCTTGATAAATGTCGCAACCAGACACCACCTATAACCGCCACAATTAGTGATATCCATGCGATCGCCTGTTGGAGAAGTAGAAATCCTCCCGTCGCTAATAGTAACCCCAGCAATAAAAATATAGAGGCTAAAACCCGTTGTAAATCTAAGCCTAAATCCTGGGCGGGAAATAAACCAGTTTTCATCCTTTCCCGACTCCAACCGGGTCCTCCTGGTCGCACTTTTTGATAAAATGTTTCTAGGGTGGTTTCGGACTCTGGGGGAGTTAATACTAAGACAATCACCCATAAACAAGTCACGCTAATGGTGATAAAAATTATCCGCCAACCAAAGTCTTCAATTTTGAACCAAGGGGAAAGACTCGTGACCATTCCCACCAAGAAACTACCGACGATCGCACTTAATTCCGCCGCCGCATTTACCCGCCACCAAAACCACCGCAATATTAATACTAAACCCGACCCGGTACCAATGGCAATTACCAGGCGAAAAACTGTGGCTACATCCGTGGCTAAAAAGGCAGCGATCGCCCCTAAAACCGTGACTAAAACAGACGATAACCTACCCACCAATACCAACTCAGTTTGAGTGGCTGTCGGCTTGACAAACCGCAAATAGAGGTCATTGGTAATAAACGATGCACCCCAATTAATGGAGGTGGAAACCGTACTCATAAACGCGGCTAATAAGGACGCAACCACCATCCCCAAAATTCCCACGGGGAGGAAATCTAACATTAACTTAGGATAGCCTAATTCCTTATCGGCTAAATCAGGATACAGCACCACAGAAGCCAAAGCCACCAAAATCCAAGGCCAGGTTCTGATCACATAGTGCATAATATTAAAAGTCCAAGCCGCCTTTTCTGCGTCGGCTTCATTTTTGGCGGCTGCAAATCGTTGGACAAATTCCCCGCCGCCGTCACTGCGTCGCCAAGACCACCACTGAAGAAAGATATAAGCGAAAAATGTACTAGCGGTAATTCCCGCCGTTTTACTAAAACTAATCCAACCCTCGCCGCCACCAAAATTAACGGGAAGTAGAGACAAAATATCTTGGTCAGGATAAGCGATCGGCACCTGTTCAACCAGGGAGTGAATCCCCCCGACACTTCCCAGGGCAAAATATGCCACAATTATCGCCCCAAATAATGCCAGAAAAAACTGGAAAAAGTCGGTGGCTACGACTCCCCAAAGTCCCGCCAAACCGGCATAAATCAAGACAAAAATACTGACCCCAACCACACTAAAAAGTTTAAGGTTATTGTCTCCCGCCTCAATACCCAAACTTTGCCAAATTTCCAAAGCATCAACCACCTTAACCATGGCTAACATGGCATAACCGATCGCAATACAATTCATGGGGACGGCAAAAATAAACGCCTTCACCCCCCGCAAAATTGCGCCCATATCACCGCCATAGCGTAATTCTGTCAATTCCGCATCCGTGAGAACTTCCGATCGCCGCCACATTTTGGCAAAAATGTAGATCATAATCACGTGGGAGATGCCAAAGGTCCACCATTCCCAGTTTCCGGCAATTCCCCGGTTAGCCACAACCCCGGTAATATAGAGGGGGGTATCGATGGAAAAGGTAGTAGCAGCCATACTGATACCAGCTAACCACCAGGGAAGCGATCGACCAGAAACAAAGAAATCCGCCAAACTTTTCGACCCTTTCCGCGACAGGTAGAGTCCCATCGCCATGGTCAAGATTAGGTAAACTAGGACAATCAGCCAATCAATCGGGTGCATGAATTTTCAGTGAATCTCAGTGAACAAGGCAAAATATCGGTTAGCCATCGCGGAGTTACTGGAGAAAGCGATCGCTGTTCTACAAACCTTACCTGAAAATGAACCCGATGCGATCGACTAAATCTGATCTGAGACTTCTCACGTCAAACCCCTCTCCCAAAAAGGGCGAGGGGCTGCAATGGCGATCGCACTCCATTTAATTTTGACGTTGATTAGGCTTTTTGACCCTTGCGGACTTTGCTACCCATGAAAGTCACACCCAGCAAAGCTAAACCAGCAAGAGTACCGGGTTCCGGGACAGACGCAGGAGGAGGTAAAATATTTCCCGCCAAGGCTACACCATCATTACCACATTCTAGGAATAGGCTGGCTAAATAGTCACCACTGCCAATCAAAGACTTACTGAAGCTGAAACCAAAGGTATGGGTTCCCGCTCGGTTAAAGTTACCAAAATCTAAGCCAGCATTTAACAATTCCTGTTGGGAGTGCATATTAATGCCACCAACCAAGTTACCAGATGCGATCACGTTATCGATAGAAGTTGTTCGACCGAAATAGTCGTAAGCCTCCTGTATGGTAGCGATGTCAGTACCCATGGTGTTCGGGCGATAAAATCCATAGTCGTAGTAGTGTTGCAGGCTTTTGTATCCGTTGTTAATGCTAGTCACACTTTTTGCGCGAACATTGCTATAAACACCTAACTCGGATGCACCAGAATCATTAGTTTCGGCAAAACGCACACCAAAGAGAGCGTTATTTTGGCTGGCGGTTAGGAAATCATCTCCGGTGAAATTGAAGAACAAGTCACCCCAACCAATTACACCACTTGTGGCATCTATAGTGTTAACTCCCGCCAATGGTGTACCGCCTGTTAAGGCAACCCATATAGTATCGGAGGTTTGCATGGTTGCCATACCGTAGATATCATATTGGGCACCACCGGAACCGTCGCCAATGGCATCAATTGCATAGTTCCAGCCATTGTGAAACTGTCCAGCAGTGGCGGTGGTAGCAGTAGCTGCGATCATGCAGGTGGCGGCGATCGCACTTCCGATTAATGTTTTAGCATAATTAGATTTCATAACTCAAGCCCCGCTAACTTTTCTTCATCCTTTGCATTTTCAAAATAACTGGTTTTATATAAAGATTGCTACCGCAGTGAGGGGAATTACTGTAAAGTTTCTGTAAAGATGAAACATTTTGATTAGGGAAATTACTTGCCGATTTAATTGCGTGAAAATACGGATGATTTCATGGAAATTGTGGCATCCCTACCGCCCAGGTCCACCATGGAGAGTTTCCAGGGAGGCGATCGCAGTTGTGAAAGTTTGCTTTAAAATAGATCCTTATCCCATTACCGTGGACTCCGGCAATGAAACCAACCCTGACTCGCACCCCTCTGTATGACCTATCCGTTGAACTCAAAGGCAGGATGGTTCCCTTTTCGGGCTGGGAAATGGCGGTTCAGTATTCCGGTATTACCCAAGAACATCAAGCAGTGCGATCGCAAGTGGGACTATTTGACATCTCCCACATGGGCAAATTTTACCTCGAAGGTGAACAGCTAATCAATGCCCTCGAACCCCTATTTCCCTCTAGTCTCAGTCGTCTGCAACCCGGTCAAGCCCAATATACAGTCCTATTAAATGGCAGTGGCGGCATATTGGATGATGTGATTTTTTACTACCAAGGCTTAGACCCAGCCACGGGAAACCAGCGGGGAATGATGATTGTTAATGCAGCCACCAAGTCCAGAGATAAGGCTTGGGTGGTCGCCCATTTGGAAGGAACCGGAGTCGCCCTAGAAGACCTATCTCGCAGCCAGGTATTAATTGCAGTCCAGGGACCCCAAGCGGAAGCTGTCCTTGGATCCCTAGTAGAAGCGGACTTATCAGCAGTTGCCAATTTTGGACATATAGAAACTACCCTTTTCGGAAAACCTGCATTTATCGCCCGGACTGGATACACGGGAGAGGATGGGTTTGAAGTCATGGTAAATCCCGACACCGGAGTAAATCTATTTCGGGAGTTAATAGAAGTGGGAGCCACGCCCTGTGGTTTGGGGGCTAGAGATACCCTGCGTTTAGAAGCGGCAATGGCTTTGTATGGGCAAGATATTGATACCCATAGCACCCCTTTAGAGGCTGGTTTAGGCTGGTTAATCCATTGGGATGAGAAGGGGGACTTTATCGGTCGTGAGTCCCTAGAAGCGCAAAAATCCGGGGGTTTATCGAGGCGGTTAGTGGGGCTAGAAATGCAGGGCCGATATATTGCCCGCCACGGTTATTCTGTGAAGGCTGGCGGCGAAGTGGTGGGAGAAATTACCAGCGGCACGATGTCGCCTACCCTGGGAAAGGCGATCGCCTTAGCCTATGTTCCCGTAGAATTAGCCAAAATCGGCAGCCAAGTAGAAGTAGAAATCCGTAATCAAATCTACCCCGCAACGGTTGTTAAACGTCCCTTCTATCGTTCCCCACATCGGTAGTTATTGACCCCTAACCAGAAGATTAAATCCTGGGGGTTTCTTCATGATAAGCGATCGCAGATCCTCCCGATTCACACTTTCAAATAGAGTCCGTTCATAGCGCCATTGACCGGAATGAACATAGTGGAAATTGGGCGTATTTTGTAATCGCGGTGGTTTTTGCCAGTCTAAGGCAAAGGCTAGGGTACTCCCAGAAGAATTAGGGGCTAATTTTTCTGGTCCCACATAGTGATTTAATCCTCCCCCATTACGACCGACACAGCCACAGAGAATTAAGCCGACAATAGCGGCACAATACATGAGATTATTGTGATACCAATGGTTAATCCCGGCACCAATAATAATGCTGGATTTGCCTTCGGTAATTTCGGCATTTGCTGCCCATTCACGGGCTAGTTGAATCACGGTTTGTCGGTCAATTCCTGTGAATTTTTCTTGCCATGCGGGGGTATAAGGTTTGGTTTCATCGTCATAGTTTTCGGGATAGTCTCCCCCTAAGCCTCGAGTAACTCCAAATTGCGCCATTAATAGGTCATAAATGGTGGTGACTGTTAGGCTGCCATTGGCGGTTTCTAGATATTTGACGGGGACTTCCCGTTGGCAAGTTGATTCGTTATCGGAGAAGTCGGTAAAGGTGACCGATAAATGGCGATCGCCATTCTCCAGTATGGTTAATAAGGGGTCAATTTCTCCATGATAATTGTACCAGTCCTAAAAGTTGCAAAAATCGCGAACCCACTGCATAACTCAACATAGACAGGGCGGGAATTGGAGAAAATCTAATGATGCGATCGGCTCCTTCTTTTTTAACAGTATGAGTGATGGATGCGCTAATAATTTCTAACACTTAATCCCAACTACTGCGACGAAAACCACCTTTCCCTCTCGCTTGTTGATATTCCCGGCGTTTTTAGGGGTTATTCATAATAGAAGTCCAGGGTTCGTTTTTTTTCCGAATTTATGCCCAAATATCACTCAGAGTTAGTGGGTTGGGTTTAATGCTGCATTGATTTTTCGACTAATTTGTTGCGAACTCCGGTAAAGCGATCGCGCCAAGTTAAATTACTCAGAATCAGTAAGATTAAGCAACCTCCTAAAGCCATTAATACTAATTGCCAACTAGGGGTTAAGGAAGTGCAAAAAATCTCCGTAGCTGCGGGTTCATTGACCACCGCATTTTGCTGTTCAAAAAATGCTAATAGGGCGGCTTTTTTTGCTTCCGTAAAGTGTTGATTTCCTCCAGCCAGATAGTCAACAATTGCTTCGCTTTGTTCGAGAGTTAATCCTATATTGGGCATGGGAACGCCATTATATTTGGCGAGAATTTCTTGGGCGAGAGGATCGCCATTTTGGATCAGTTTATCCGGTTCGGCAATCCAATTAATTAACCATTGGCGATCGCGGTTTTCTGTGACTCCTTGTAAGTCGGGAGCAAATCCTTTCCCCGTGCCATCTAAAGTATGACATCCCCCACAGGATTGTTCAAATCAAACTTGACCATTTTCGGCGGCTATGGCTGCGGGTGTATGGTTCAATATTGCCAGCCCAAAGATAACAGCAGAGATGAGGAAAACTTTAATAAATTTATTTAACATGAATGCTACTCCTTGTAATTTCCCTGATTTTTTCAGAATACATCAGCAAATTATTCGTGAGCGTGTTTATGGTGCCACTACGCAAAAAGGTCATATTGAGCAACAAGGCACAGGCTCAATTCCCCAACAAGCAAAGGAAACGGCAAAGCCAAGAGTGGCTAACCAGAGGTTTTGTTGGGCTTGAATTTGATGGGAATTAGCTTGAGACATAGTTTTAAGTCTCCTGTTTTTAGGGGATTTTTGGTTAAAGTTTGCTTTCGGAGTGAGTCACGGCACCGACGGACTGATTCCCAACTACTACTTGGGGCGATCGCCAGATATATTGAATCGGTAAAGACAGGAAGTGAACTAACCGAGTAAAGGGGAATAATCCCACCAATGAGAAAGCTCCCACTATATGAACTTTTACCATCAAAGGTAAATTTTCGACTAGGGAAATATTGGGGTTAAATTGCAAAACTGACCACAGATAAGGAACTGCTGCCCCTGCATACCAGGATGACCCCCAACCATAGAATATTGCTGTCCAAATTCCGGCAACAACTTGCACAAATAACCCGACTAATAGGACAACATCCATCACCGAAGTAATCGCCCTAATTCTCGGTGGAAATGCTCGGCGAATCATTAACATGATTAAACCAAAAAAGGTTAAAAATGCCAAGGATAAACCCGTTCCTTATAGGACATATAACCGCCAAGGTACGCCATTCCAAGCTCAGACCGACTGGGGAATGAGTAATCCCAATAAGTGACCTCAGTGACGGGGTTTAAAGTTTGCTGAACAATCATCAGTAAACTCTCTGAAAGCTGACCGTAGGGCTTCTGCTCTTTAAACCCTGCTTTAATTTTTTCTAACGCGGGGACTAACCCATCATTAATTAATTGTTGAGTTAGTTGATATCTGGTTTTAACTAACCCAAGAATTCCCGGAAAATGGTTAAATGATTCGGCAATTATGGACTGTTATCAATAAAGTTATGTTCCTGGTATTTTTCTTTTAATTTAACCAAGAATTATCCCCGTTGATAGCCATCTCCAAACAGTTGATATCCCAGATATGGGTAACAAGTTGGATTCAGATCAAAGGTGCTGGTGTAAATTTCTTCTAGGTTGGGGGTGGGGGTATTTTGCAAAAACTGAACAAAATCTGCTAAAAATGGCTCAACATTCGGATAAGTCTGTGTCACACAATCAAGCTGGGCAGTGAGGTGTGTTTTCTGGTTTCCTTCCTTTCGCCCATGAATTCATGCTGATGATTTGGCTTATTTAGTGATGTATTTGCTGAGAGAGTCTGGGAGAAAATTTCTCAGGAAATACTGATGTTATAGTGTTAATAATTGGTTGACAGTCCTCTCGCTGCTCTGGTGCTGAAACCAACTCCAACTTCTCCCTTATGCAGTTGAGTATCTTCAATCATAGAAATGGCATATTCCCTGTGCATGGAAGGAATGAGAAATCGTTCGTCCCAGGTTGCCAGAGAAGTCAAGCGATAGATTTCTTCGCTTCAGGGGTTAAACCGGCTTGGGAAATTGCTTCTTGCACTTTGTCAGCATCTAAATCTCCAACTTCTTGCAACCGTTTAGATAATCGTACAGAAATCAACTTGCGGTAGGTTTCTTTAATTAAGTCTTTATTTCCGGCTGTCAACATTTTGGCTAAGTATTCAATGGGGATTCTAGCCTGTTATAAGTTGCCAAAAAAGTTGTCGCTATTGGTGTTATAGGTGCCGTTGTCTACCCGTCCTAATACCGGAAGCAAAGGCGGAACGTAGAATAACATGGGTAAGGTGCGAAATTCTGGATGCAGAGGTAAAGCCAGTTTCCATTCTTTGACGAATTTCTAAACTGGGGATTTTTGGGCGGCTTCAATGACTGAAGTATTAACCCCATCTTTTTCGGCTTGGGCAATGACTTCGGGAGCGAATGGATTTTGGATTAATTCCCGTTGTTTTGTGACTAATTCTGATTCATCACAGGAGGCGATTTCTTGAATGCGATCGCCATCATAAAGCAGAACTCCCAGATAGCGAATGCGTCCGACACAGGAATGGAAACAAGCGGGGGGTTGACCCGTTTCTAAGCGGGGGAAACAGAGGATATATTTCTCTGATTTGCCTGATTTCCAGTTATAATAAACTTTTTTTAGGGACAGGCGGTGACTCCAAAACGCCAACCCCGACAGACATTTTGATTGACTAAAACCATGCCATCTTCTCCCCGTTTATATAATGCACCAGATAGGAAGATAGAAGAAAAAAAGGCGATCGATTTCAAATAAGGTTTGCCGATCTTGTTCGCTAATTGCCTCTAGGTTGGGGTCGTTGCTGGCGTAAATTGGGGAACCACCGAGGTCATCATCCCAGTTGGGACCTGCCTTGATATCGATTTCGTCTCCAGTGATTAGCGAAATGGGTTTAGCGGTGGGTTGATCGTCACTAGCTGGGGCGTTAAATAAGTCTTCATATTTGTAAGTCCAAGGTTCATAATAATCATCAATAGTAGGTAAGTAGGGTTGATGAAAAATATTAGCTAAACCTTTAACTTTGTTGGTGGAAGGTAACTCGATTTTTTCCTTACCTTCTGGTTTTTTCCAGCCTCCTTGATACTGTTCTTGATTTTCCCATTGGGTAGGATAACCTGTTCCTGGTTTGGTTTCTACGTTATTCCACCACATATATTCGGGGCCTTGGCGATCGGTCCAAATATTTTTACAGGAAACGCTACAGGTATGGCAACCAATGCACTTGTCCAGATGAAACATCATGGAAATTTGAGCGCGAATATTCATGGCTTTTGCTCCTTTTTTGAGGATTAGAGGGAAGCCAGCCTTTCCCGGATAAAGGAAAAGGCTAGTTTTTTTGACTTACTGGTTCAGCACTTCTTTTTTATGCTGCGGGGCCGCGGCTACAGCGGCAACTTCTGCTAATAAGTCATCAGGAACTCCCATTTATTTTAGGGTTTCCATTAGGTCTTCTGCTACTGCATCAAAATGTTCGCTGCTTAGACCTTGTTCTTCGACTAAGGCTTTATGGGCTTCCCGCATATAGCGCCCATCATATTTATCGC
Organism: Limnospira sp.; assembly: GCF_051859755.1. Lineage (NCBI taxonomy): Bacteria > Bacillati > Cyanobacteriota > Cyanophyceae > Oscillatoriales > Sirenicapillariaceae > Limnospira > Limnospira sp. Next base: position 6,743 of record NZ_JBIMLI010000075.1, on the reverse strand, counting down.
TGCCACCAAAGGCATAGGTGAGAAAGGCTTTCTGGTGCGATCGCTGTTTTTTCATATCCGTATTAACAAAGAAATGCTTGATGCGATCGTCATTTAAAACCCGCTCATAAAACTTATCAACAGCCAGGTCAACCGCATCCTTACCGCCCAGTTTTTCAAATAAAGTCGCCATCTTTTACCTGGTGAATGTGTACATTAGCATCGGTTTTTCGTTGCTTCATCAGAAAATAAGTTTGAGGGAAAATCTCAATCTTTTATACATCATGGTTACATAGGATAGTCAGCAGTTAAGGGTGCATCAGGTTGAGGTTGGGTGGGTTGTTGAAAAATTGCGATAATTGAACGCAACACACACAGAACCATTAGTAAAGCACCTAGGCTAAAAACAATGTCCCCAGGAATCCTTAGCCATACAGTCCAGTGCATCCAAGACGAATTAATCACCTCAGCACTGCGGGCGTACCAAGTGCCATGATTGACCGATTGCACCAGTTGATAAAAACCACTGGGAATTAAGCCAAATACCATCATCATCACCAGACCGATATTAATGCCCCAGAATGACAAATTAAATAGTTTTTCATTCCCAGCATGATCTGGGGTAATTTCCCGTAAGGCAAATAGCATCAGGGCTAAGGCTAAAGAGCCATAGACCCCAAATAACGCCGAGTGAGCATGAATGGGAGTGGTGTTAATTCCCTGAGAGTAGTAGAGGACAATGGGAGGATTAATCAAAAATCCAAATACTCCAGCCCCTACTAAATTCCAGAAGCAAGTCCCGATCAAGAATTTGAGGGGAACTCGATAAAATCCTTGGGCTTCTTGAGAGAGTCGAATGGATTTAACGACTTCAAAACCAATCAGGGTTAAAGGAACAACCTCTAAAGCAGAAGCTACAGCACCCATTGCAGTAATAAATACTGGAGTTCCCGAAAAATACAGATGGTGTAGAGTGCCAATTACCCCACTACCGAGATAGAGAATGGTAGTCAGATAGGTTGCTCGCAGGGCTGAAGAACGTTTAAGAAATCCAAGTTCACTGCATAAATAGGCGATTGTAACCGTTGCAAAGACTTCAAAAAAACCCTCTACCCACAGGTGAACTACCCACCAACGCCAATATTCTGCAATGCTCAAAGGGGTATGGTTGGTGTACATTAACCCCGACGCATAAAACAGGGGAATTGTAATCGCACTATATAGGAAAAAGTGATTCAGTCCGGTTTTACTTCCTTCTGCTTTTAAGGCTGGTTTCAAGGCTCGGTACATTAACCACAGCCAAAACACCATACCGCCAATTAGTAGCAGTTGCCAAAGGCGACCGAGTTCGACATATTCGTAGCCTTGGTGTCCAAACCAAAAACTTTTATCTCCTAAAAATCCTTGTACTCCCGCCCAAGCACCAATCAGAGAACCGACAACGACCACGGTTAAAGCCCCTAGTAAGGCTCCATTGCCCCAGGATTGTCCTGGTGGTTCATTTTTGCCAAATCGGGGTGCAAAATAGAGTCCCGCTGCTAACCAGCAAGTGGCAATCCAAAAGACAGCCAGTTGTAAGTGCCAAGTCCGAGAGGCTGCATAGGGTAAATACTGTTGCAACGGTACACCATAAAAACCATCCCCTTCTACGGCATAGTGTGCTGTCACCATCCCCATGAGAATTTGCACTAAAAACAGAGCCATGGCGACCCCAAAAAATAGGGTGGTCACTTTTTGGCTAGGGGTGGCAAGGCGAATACTGGGACGTTCTGTGACTACCTGGACTTCTTCTGGGTCTTCTTGGGTGAGATAAATAAACAGAAATACGGCGATCGCTGCAATTAACACAATCACTGATACAATTGACCAAATCAGAAACTGAGGCGGGGCTTGGTTGCCAATCAGATCATCATGGGGGAAATTCGCCGTATAGGAAAAGGGCGCATTGGGACGATTTGCTGAAGCTGCCCAAGCCGTCCAAGCAAAGAATGCGGTAACGTTGTGGATTTGGGTATTATCCGTAAACCAACCACTAGGAATAGAATGCACAACCGACCCTTGAGAAAGCCAGGTTTGATAGTCTTCAAAGACTTTTTGTAAACCAATGGTTTGAGCTTCAGTTAAGGTTAAAGCCTTGGTTTCTGGGTCATATCGATTGGTTTTAAATTGTTTCTCTACCTGAATTTGTAAAGTAGCGCGATCGATATCTGGTAGCGATTCTAAATCCTCTTGGGTAAAAACAGGATTGCTGTTATAAATAACCCCCGCTGTCGCTAATCCCCAACGGTGCAATACATCTGCTGTCCAGTCAGGGGCCAGATAACTCCCATGACCCCAAACACTCCCAATGTGCTGTCCGCCACGGGCTAAATAAGTTTCTTGACCCTGTTGAATCTCAGCTTGGCTGAGAATCATCTCCTGTTGTGGAGAAACAATTGTTGCAGGTATAGGAGGCGCATTTTTATAAATTGCTGCACCCGCTGAGATGAGGACAGTGAACGTCACAATGCAAATTAGCACCAACCAGGTGGGAAGACTAAATTGCCTGGAAGAACCACCTGTAGTCGTCACTCTATCTAATGTTAGGTTTGCCATGATGTCAAGTTTTCTTCCGGTCAAGCTAAATTTAGGATGGTAACCGGATCAATTTCTTTGACTTAAGTCAAAAATCATCTGTAGAAATTCTTAAATTGTGGCTGGTGATCCTCAATTACTCAACCATTTTTTGATAATAATAAGTATTATGGCTTATATGTTCCTGTTGATGTCCTAGTATATTTTAATGCCTAATTAATTATATAATTATAAAATATATTAATTAACACCATGTAACTTATTTCCACAAAATAGTATAATTCTGCTACAGATGTGGTATAATTGATAACATCTTCAAAGTTCGGCAATTATACTTGAGATCATCTCATCAAATAATGCTCACACTTATTCCCTAGTCTAAATTCACAAATTAACTATGTTGATAATTGCAAATATCATCAACTTTGTTCAAGATTAAAATTATCATTAATTATTCATGATAGATCCCTTGTTGTTAAATAATTGGTTGTCTCAAACATTGCTATTTTCTGGATTAAGTGAATCAGAAGTAATTCCTTTTACACCAATTGCTCAAATTCCAAACTTTGCCAAATCTGAGATGGTTTTTAATCAAGGTAACCCTGAAGTTTTTTTCATTGTGAAAATGGGTAAGGTTAAAGTATTTAAAGTTTCTGCCAATGGTAAAGAGCAAATTGTTCATATCTTCCAACTCGGAGATTACTTTGCCGAAGTTCCTGCTTTAGATGGTCAACCTTTCCCGAATTCGGCGGCAGCTTTAGAACCGACAGAGTTAGTATTCTTTCCCCGTGAACTTTTTTTAAAGGTACTACATCAATCTCCTACTGTCTCAGTTAATCTACTGACCAGTCTTTGTCAACATCTGCGAGAATTAACCTCTTTAATTGATTCTCTCTCATTTCAAGATGTCCCACAGCGATTGGCAGCCTATTTGTTAAATTTAAGTAATCGCGATTTTCAACAAATCAATTCTGGTAGGGAGACTGATCGTCTGGTTACTCTCGATATAAATAAAGGTGAACTCGCCTCCTTATTAGGAACTATTCCGGCCACACTATCAAGGGCATTTGCTAAATTGAGCCAAAAAGGTTTAATTGCAGTTAATGGTTCGCAAATTCAGATTTTCAACCATCAAGGTTTACAAGAATTCAGCCAGTCATTGATTGATTAAAGTCCTTTAAATACCAGTGACATACATTTATAGCTCAACCACTAATTTTGGTTCTGGCTATTGATGGCCTGTTCTGTGCTATATTGTACCGACTGCTAAAGAAAGCCACTTATCCATCCCCCACCAGGATGATGATCATTGACTACATGACCTGCCTTTGTTGATAGGCGATCGCACAGTTACGACCTCTTTCTTTGGCTTTGTACAACGCTTCATCCACCTGGCTGATTAGATGGCTGATGGAGTAATTACCGCTGTGAAATTCAGCCACCCCAAAACTAGCCGTTTGATAACCAACCGTGGGAAACTTGTGACTGGCTAAATCTTGACGTAGTGCCTCAGCTAGAGCCTTCGCTCCCCATAAATCAGTCTGGGGACTGATGATGATAAACTCTTCACCACCCCATCGCCCTAAAATATCTGTTTTCCTCAGTCTTTGATGGAACAGTGCCACCATTTCGATTAATACAGCATCTCCCGGGAGATGCCCAAAGGTGTCGTTAATCTTTTTGAAGTAATCGATATCACAGAGAATCACGCTAAATTTCTGTCCGTTTCGATGGAAAAGAGACTCCTGTTCCTGCAAGCATTTTTCAATTTTTAGGCGATTGAAGCAGCCTGTCAAAGGATCCGTAACCGAGATTTTTTCCAGCTTGCGGTTATAAGTTTGTAGTAAATATTGGCGATACAGAACAATCGCTAAAACCCCTAGCCCGATGAATACAAATCGCCCAATAGCCCGATAATCGACACCTTGTTCATATCGAACAGAAATCCAATTGTTGATGATGCCTTGTCTGGCTTTTTCATCGATAGAAGCGATCGCTTTTTCAAAAATGGCCAGAAGTTCCGGCTCATCATTACGAACCGCAATACTCAAAGGCAAAATTTTATCAAATCGACCCGCGATTTTAAGGGAAGGAAATCGTTTCTGAATAGTATATGAAGTCGTCGGTAAAACATCCACATAGCCAAACAAATGCCCATGTTCTACTTGCTGTAAACCATCCTCAATCGAAGCCACCTCCACAATTTGCATATCCGGGTATTGGTTCCGCAATATTTCTACAAAAGCGTAGCTTTTAACCATGCCAATTTTGTGATTAAGAACATCCCTGATATCGGGAATAAACGGTTCCCTTTCTCGCGTCGCAATCACTAAAGGTAACTCAAGATGGGGTCTCGTAAAGTTGGCATATTCTAGGCGATCTGGCGTAGCCACAGCTAGGGAGAGAATGTCACATTGTCGCTGTTTAAATTGCTCAATACTTTCTACCCAAGTCTGAGTTTTAAGCAGCGTAATTGGGATGCCAATCCGGTCTATCAACAATTGCATGAAGTCTGCACTCATCCCCGTATGTTGCTCATCAATGATTGCATCTAGGGGCATCCAATTAGGGTCAACACACATTTTTATCTCACCTTTATCTTGTAAATATTCCAATTCTGTTCTGGTAAAATTAAAGCTGGCGGTATCCGCAGCCAAATACCAGCGGCGAAGGAGATTGGCATAGTCTTCTTCCGAAACCGCTGCCATAGCTTTGTCTAAAATTGATTTCAAAATTGGGCGATCGTTGCGGATGCCTAAATATTGAGGTACATTCGATAAATGAGGGTGATTAATCAGAGGACGACTGATTAACTCTGTCAAAAAATAGCGTTCAATATAATAGTTAAAAGTGGCATGGCTTTCTAAAGCGGCATCGGCTCTCCCCGCTTCCACCTGCTTCATGGCATCCAATGTGTTGTTAGTCAACAGTAGGTTAATCTCAGGATAGTATTTGGTTAATATTTCCTCGAAAAAGAAACCTCTGACAATCGCTAAATTTTTACCTTTAAGCTGTTTAATCTCAGTATAATCTTCCCCATCTTTGCGCGTTAACAAAGAATTCACCAAGTCAAATACATATTGCTCAGAATAGAGCGCGAATTTGTGACGATCTGGAGTGATCACCATATTAGTGACCACATCAATTTCTTTCTGAGCCAACATCGTCATACATTCCGACCAAGTTGGACCCACCACCAACTCAACTTCCAGCCCCACTTTTTCCGCGATCATCTTAATATACTCATTGCTAAATCCTGTAGGATTACCATTCTTAACAAAGTTATAAGGCGGCCAATCCGACTCCCCATGAACTCGGATAACTGGATTAGCCTGAATATACGCTTGTTCGGCTGGGGTTAATTCAACTACTAACCGCTCACCCGTTTGTTGGGCAACTCCCGGATTACTAGACACCAGTAACGTTAAGATTAGGCTTAACAAGCATAAGAGGAATTGATGACCATCGAATTGGTAAGGCACTTTCATTTTGCCAAATAAATGCTACATTACCATAATAAGCCGCCATTTTTGATTACTGAAGTTGAGACGATTGGTGGCTTGTAAAATTACCAATGCCATCAATTTTCTCTAGTGCGATCGTCTTTTACAGCCCTTTCAGTAATCATGCAATACCCCTTGAAAGTCCCTCTCCGCAGGTGGGAGAGGGATTGAGAGTGAGGGTAATGTTTAGTGCGACTTCTCGGCTGTAACTGGAAATCAGTGGGTGGCATGGGGGGTTCCCAGTCCGTCTCCTTCCCCGTTTTCGAGCAAGTATTGGCAGTGAGTTACTGACATTTGCGCTTCCCCCGTCTCTCGTGTTTCTCAGTTGCTGATGATGATTATATCCCAAGCCGCCCATAGCCGCCTGATACCACAGGCATTCTCAGGGTTTGACTCCTTATGGTTAAATTAATGATAAGTCCTAGTTATGACAGCCATTAAAATAAATGTGGCTCAACCCCTTTACAAACCCTCATAGAGTGTGTCATATTATAGACACGGTAGAAAAACAACTGCCGGATAAGTACCTCGAAAATTCAATATAGCAATCGTATCCAACATGACTACTACCATTCAGCAGCGCGAGAGCGCCAACGCTTGGGAACGGTTCTGTAGCTGGGTAACATCCACCAACAACCGCCTTTATGTAGGCTGGTTCGGTGTTCTGATGATCCCTACCCTACTAAC